>JBFFZT010000290.1:0-3705 GCA_041568535.1 Burkholderiales bacterium
CAGCACTTCCAGCCCGTCCACCTTGGGCATCTTCAGGTCGAGCAGCAGCAGCACGGGATTGCCCTGCTCGCGGCCGGCGTACTTGCCGCGCTTGTACAGATAGTCGAGCGCCTCCGCGCCATCCCTGGCCACCGCCACCGAGTTGCCGATGTTGTGCTCGGCGAGCGCGTTCAGCGTGAGCTCGACGTCCTGAGCGCTGTCCTCAGCCAGCAGTATGCGCGCTGCTTTCATGGGCAACCTCCGCCTGCGTAATGGTGAACGTGAACGCCGCGCCCTTGCCCAGCTCGCCCGCGGCCCAGATGCGATGCCCGTGCCGGTGCACGATGCGCCGCGCGGTGGCCAGCCCGATGCCCGTGCCCTCGAATTCCTCCTCGCGATGCAGGCGCTGGAACACGCCGAACAGCTTGTCCTTGAAGCGTTCGTCGAACCCCACGCCGTTGTCGCGCACCGTGATCTGCACGGTGCCCGGCTCGCCGGCGCGCGCCTCGAGCGCAATGCGCGCCACCGGCTGCGCGCGCGAGTACTTGAGCGCGTTCGACAGCAGGTTGTGCAGCACGACGCGCAGCAGCGAGGCGTCCGCCATCACCGTGGGCAGCTCGTCGATCGTCCATTGCACGCCGCGCTTGCCGGTCTCGCGGCCCAACTCCCGGATCAGCTCGCGCACCATTGCCCCCAGGTCGACGCGCCGCAGCTCCAGGCTCTGGCGCCCGGTGCGCGACAGCGTCAGCAGGTCGTCGATCAGCGAGCCCATTCTCCGCGCCGCCGCCGAGATGGTCGCCAGGTAGTGCGCCACTTTCGGGCCGGGCGGTGCCAGCTCCTTCTCCAGCAGACGCACGAACCCGTCCACGTGGCGCACCGGCGCCCGCAGGTCGTGCGACACCGAGTAGCTGAAGGCCTCGAGCTCCAGGTTCGCCGCCTCGAGCTCCGCGGTGCGCGTGCGCACGCGCTGCTCCAGCTCGCGCGTCAGCGTGCCGAGCTTGTCCTGCTCGGCGAGCTTGTCGAGCGAGAAGGAGATATCGTCGGCCATGCGCGTCAGCAGCTCGACCATGGCTGCATCGAAGAAGTCCGGCGCCTCCGAATGCACGGTGAGCGCGCCGATCACCTCGCCCCCCTGGAACAGCGGAAAGGACGCGGTCGACTTCGAGCCGATGCGCTCGCGGATCGGCCGTGCCGCCGCCTTGGCGGGGTCGGCGTCGGCGTCGTTCGCCACCGCGGTGCGCTTGGTGCGTACCGCGATCGAGGTCGCCGTGGCGGCGAGCGGCGCAGAGTCCTCGAGCGGGAACACGATGTCGCGCAGCACGCCGGCGCCGGGCCCCGCGGAGATGTGCGGCACGATGCGCCGCTGCGCGGGGTCGATGAGCGCGACCGTTGCCACCAGGAAACCCATGCGCTCCACGCAGATGCGGCACACCTGCCGGAACAGCTCGTCGCGCTCGCGTACGCGCACCACCATTTCGTTCACTTCCGACAGCGCGGCGAACAGCTGCTGCGAGCGCGCGCGGCGCTCGAAGCCGCGGTTCAGCTCGCGCGCCATGGCCGCGATCTCGCGCGGGCCGGCCACCGGGATGGGCGTGTCCTCCGCGCCCGCCGCGCGCATGCGCAGCGCGTTCGCGATCTGCTCCACGGGGCGCGCCAGGCGGCGTGCAAACACGATGGCAAGGACGATGACCACCGCGACGACCAGCGACACGAGCAGTGCCACCTGCAGCGTACGTTCCCGCACCGGCCCCATCACTTGCGCCGCTGGTATGCCGGCAAGCACCGTCCAGTCGGTATCCGGCACTTTCCGGATTCCCCAGATGCGGTCGATATCGGCCGCACCGATCGCGCGCACGACGCCAGTACTACCGGCAAGAAGATGCGACATGATGTCGCTGTCCGCAATATCACGCCCGATCCAGCGCGCGGCGTCGGCGGTTCTCGCGATCACCACGCTGCCGCTCAGCAGGGAGACGATCGTGCCCTCGGGCACGCCGCGCTCCGGGGTGAACAGATTCCAGTTCTCGAGATCGACCGTCATGCTGACGGTGCCGGCGATGGCGCCGTCTGCGCCGACCACCGGCTGCACGGCGGCGACCGACCAGCGCTTGCTGATGCGGCCGACGACCGGCCGCGAGATGGCGAAGCTCCCGGTCGACAGCGCTTTGGCCAGCACCGACTCGTCGATGATGCGCAACGCGCGTCCGGGCGGCGGCGCAATGGCGCCGCACAGGATGCGGCCCGCGCGGTCCACCACCAGGAAATTTCCGGCCTTGGGATAGAGGTCGAGCACTTCGCGCAAACCCGGATCGCAGCGCGCCGCATCCATCGCACGCACCAGGGGTCGCCAGGCAAGCGCCTGCAACACGGCACGCGCGTCCGCCACGAAGCGCGCGGCGCGCTCGGCGTGGTTCTCGGCCAGCCGGCGCACATCGGCCTCAGCGTCATCGAGGTCGCGCTGTGCCTGCGCGTACAGGAGGTAGGCGGTGAGGGCAATGAGGGGCAGCAGGAGCACGCCGACCAGCAGGGCGAGCTCACCGTGGATGCTGCGCGGCCGCAGCCCGAATGCCATTACGCCGACCTACCCCCTTTCGCAGCGCGAGGCGCGCGTTCTATCGCGATTGTCGCCTGATCGGCGCGCAGGCGCGCCGGGGTTTCGGGCCAACCGCGTCAACTATTTAACATCGACGCTCTCGGCGCACAAAATGACGAGGCCCGCCGGCGGCGGCCCGGCGAGCCTCGGGGATCCGTGGTGGAGTGGAAGGGGATCGAACCCTCGACCTTCGCATTGCGAACGCGACGCTCTCCCAGCTGAGCTACCACCCCGTGGGAAGTCGCGGATTTTACAGCAGATCCAGGCGCCCGCGGCGACGCGCCCGCGCATTGCGGCGGCGCCTGCGCCCCCGCTATGATGCGCCGTCCTCCCACGAACATCTCCCATGCAGATCAATCCGCCGTTCGGCTACACGGAGGTCGTTCCGCTCCTCAAGACGCACCGCGTGCGCCTGATGCGCGCCGGCGAGGCGCCGCCCTTCGCGCGCACGCTGAACGCGATCCCGATCAGCTATACGGAGTTCGCACCCGCAGCGCGCGACTATCCCCTGGTGTTCACCTCCGCCGACGCGGGCAAGTCGTATGCGCCGGTGGCGGTGCTTGGCGTGAGCACGGGGGAGAACCTGTTCTGCGCCGAGGACGCCTGGGTGCAGGACGTCTACGTGCCCGCTTACGCGCGCCGCTACCCGTTCTGCATGGCGAAGGTGAAAAGCCAGGAGGTCGAGCGGCAGGAGCGCCTGATCTGCGTGGAAAAGTCGTACGTGGACGAAGCGAACGGCGAAGCGCTGTTCGATGACAAGTCCGAGCCGCTCGCCCGGTGGCGCGACCTGCAGCGCCTGCTCGTCGAGTACGAGGCCGACCTCGAGCGCGGCCGCGAGCTGTGCGCGATCCTGGCCGACTACGGCCTGCTGCAGCCGTTCAACATGCAGGCCACGCTCGACCAGGGCGGCAAGATGCAGCTCACCGGCATGCACCGCGTCGACGAGGCCAGGATCGAGCACCTCAACGCCAGCCAGTTCAAGAATCTGGCGAAGAAGGGAATCCTCGGGCGCATATACGCGCACCTGCTGTCGCTGGAGAACTTCGCGCGCCTGCTGCGGCGCCGGGCGGCACGCGCGCCCGCCTGAGCGCTCAGGAGGCCGCTTTCTTCATCCGCGCCTCGGGCGCGGGCAC
>JBFFZT010000291.1:0-3704 GCA_041568535.1 Burkholderiales bacterium
GCGGCGCCACCTTGTTCTTGACCACTTTTACGCGGGTTTCGTTACCGACCACCTCATCACCGCGTTTGATCGAGCCGATACGGCGGATGTCGAGCCGCACCGAGGCGTAAAACTTGAGCGCGTTGCCGCCGGTGGTGGTCTCGGGGTTGCCGAACATGACGCCGATCTTCATGCGGATCTGGTTGATGAAGATGACCAGCGTGTTGGTGCGCTTGATGTTGGCGGTGAGCTTGCGCAGCGCCTGGCTCATGAGGCGCGCCTGCAGGCCCATCTGCGGCTCGCCCATCTCGCCCTCGATCTCGGCCTTGGGCGTGAGCGCCGCCACCGAGTCGACCACGATCACGTCGACCGCGCCCGAGCGCACCAGCATGTCGGCGATTTCCAGCGCCTGCTCGCCGGTGTCGGGCTGCGAGATGAGCAGCTCGTCGATGTTGACGCCGAGCTTCTTCGCGTACTGGGGATCGAGCGCGTTCTCGGCGTCGATGAAGGCGGCGGTGCCGCCCATCTTCTGCATCTCGGCGATCACCTGCAGCGTCAGCGTGGTCTTGCCCGAGGACTCGGGGCCGTAGATCTCGACCACCCGGCCGCGCGGAAGGCCGCCGACGCCGAGCGCCAGATCGAGGCCGAGCGACCCGGTGGAGACCACCTGCACGTCCTTGATGGCCTCGGAGTCCATGCGCATGATGGAGCCCTTGCCGTACTGCTTTTCGATCTGCGACAGCGCCGCGGCGAGCGCCTTCGACTTGTTCTCGTCCATCGTGTACCTCTTGTTGTGCTTGTCGGCATCTACGGCGGGAGGACGATCCCCCGGGCCGGCACCGGATACTGTATAAACGTCCATATCATGCAGCGGTTGACCGACCGCTGTCAACGCGGCGGTGGTAAATTCGCCTTTTCCGAATCAGAACAATCTCTTGGAGGAAGCCATGGCGAAAGTCGCTTTTCTCGGCCTGGGCGTGATGGGCTACCCGATGGCGGGACACCTGAAGAAAAAGGGCGGCCACGACGTCACCGTCTACAACCGCTCGGCCGCCAAGGCCGAGCAGTGGGTGAAGGAGTACGGCGGCAAGTCGGCCCCCACCCCGAAAGAGGCGGCCCAGGGCTGCGACTTCGTCATGATGTGCGTCGGCAACGACGACGACGTGCGCGCGGTGGCCTACGGCGACAGCGGCGCGCTCGCCGGCCTGAAAAAGGGCGCCATCCTCGTCGACCACACCACGGCGTCCGCCGTCGTGGCGCGCGAGCTGCACGCCAAGTGCAAGGAAAATAGCGTCGGCTTCGTCGATGCCCCCGTTTCGGGGGGCCAGGCGGGCGCGGTGAACGGGCAGCTGGGCATCATGTGCGGCGGCGAGCAGGCCGACTTCGACAAGGCGAAGCCGGTGATCGACGTCTACGCCAAGATGGCGGCGCTGATCGGGGCGCCGGGCGCGGGGCAGCTCACCAAGATGGTGAACCAGGTGGCGATCGTCGGCCTGCTGCAGGGTCTGTCCGAAGCGCTCAACTTCGGCAAGAACGCGGGCCTCGACATGGAGAAGGTGGTCGCCGTGATCTCCAAGGGCGCGGCGCAGTCCTGGCAGCTCGAGAACCGCTGGAAGACCATGGTGGAAGGCAAGTTCGAGGGCTTCGGCTTCGCCGCCGACTGGATGAGGAAGGACCTCAACATCGCGCTGGCGGAAGCGAAGAAGAACGGCTCCTACATGCCCGGCACGGCGCTCATCGAGCAGTACTTCGGCCGCATCAGCGCCGCGGGGCACGGGCGCTGGGACAATACGGCGCTGATGTCGCTGCTGAAGAAGGGCTAGGCCCGCAGCCAGCTCTTGGCGCGCGGATGCTCGAGCGCCGCCGCGTCGACCACGAACCGGGGCCTGCGCCCCGCGTGCACCGCGAGCACCGCGCTTACCGCGGTGCGCGCGATGTTGGCGAAGAGCTCGTCGGTCCAGCACAGCGAATGCGGCGTGACGATCACGTTGTCGAGCCTGAGGATGGGATTGTCGGCCGGCGTCGGCTCCTCCTCGAACACGTCGAGCGCCGCGCCGGCGATCTTTCTCTTCGACAGCACGTCGTAGAGCGCCTTTTCATCCACCACCGGCCCGCGCGCAACGTTGATCAGGTACGCGGTGGGCTTCATGTGGCCGAGCTGCTTCGCGTTGATGAGATGCCGCGTTTCCTCGTTGAGCAGGCAGGTCACCACCACGAAGTCGGACTGGACCATGAGCGCGTCCAGCTCCACCTTCTTTGCGCCGATGTAGCTCAGCTCGAGCTTTTCAGCGTAGGGGTCGGCGGCGAGCAGCTTCAGGTCGAACACCTTGGCCATGCGCAGCAACTCTTTGCCGATGCGCCCTGCGCCCACCACGCCGAGCGTGCGGCCGGTGAGGCCCTTGCCCATGTGCTCGACGCGCTCGTTCCAGCGGCCCGCGCGCGTGATGCGGTCCTTGGCGAACAGGTTCTGCGCCAGCGCGAGGATGAAGGTGAGCGCCATGGTGGCGACCGGGCGCGGCACCGCGTTCGGCGTGTTGCACACCAGCACGCCGGCCTTGCTCATCGCCGGCACGTCGACGCTGTCGTAGCCCACGCCGTGGCGCGAGACGACTTTCAGGCGCAGGGCCTTGCCTGAAACGGCGGCCGCCGGCACCTTCGGCGAGTTGACGTAGAGCGCGTCGTACTTTTCAGCGACCTCCGCGGTGATTTCGCGGATGCCCTTGGGCAGCCATTCCCACTCCAGGCCTTGCGCGGCATCGAGCGCCTCGAGCGGCTCGCGGCCGAAGACCGGCTCGCCTTTCGCGTCGAGGATGTCGCTGGTGACGCCGACCTTGAAGCTCATGCCTTGCGCATCGCGGCGAGGTTCTTGTGGATCGCCTCCTGCAGCAGGCCCTGATCGGTGCCCGTGGCGATCATGCGAAAACCGTAATCCAGGTACTCCTTGCCCAAGGTTGCGTCCGCGGCCATGTAGCCGGCGGCCTTGCCGTGCTTCTTCGCCGCGCCGACGATCCGCTTGATCGCGTCCTGGAACACCGGGCTGCCGAACTGGCCGGGGATGCCGAGGAAGTTGGAGAGGTCGAAATGCCCGAGCCACAGCGCGTCCACCCCCGGCACCGCGGCGATGGCGTCCACGTTCTCAAGACCCGATTTCGTCTCGATCATGGCGATGACGAGCGTGCGCTCGTGGATCATCTTCATCTTGTCGACGACGTCGCCGCCCTCGAAGTCGTCGTGCGCGAAGCCGAACGCGGCGCCGCGCCGGCCGCCCGCCGGCGGGTAGCGCGTGCAGGAGACGATGAACTTCGCCTGCTCGGCGGTATCGACGAGCGGCACCATGACGCCGAGCGCGCCTGCGTCGAGGGCCCGAGCGATGAGGTCGTACTCGGTGCCGGGGACCCTGACCAGGGGAACGATGCCGAGCGCGCGGCAAAGCGCGAACTGGGGCTTGAGCGTCTCGTACGAGATGCCCGTGTGCTCCATGCAGTACATCGCGTACTCGGCGCCGGCGTTCTTCAGCAGCCGGGGCATGCCGGGGGTGAAGAACTCGAAGATCATCGAGCCGAAGGCGGTGCCGCCCGCGGCGAGCGTCTTTTTCACTGCGTTCTCGCGCATCGCGCGATTATAGGGTCGCGGCGAGCCTGACCGGGATGCGTTTCGGACCGAAAGGTTTCCCGAACTTCCTGTACCGCCCCGGCAGCTGCGTGCCGCAGTTCAGGCAGGCACCC
>JBFFZT010000292.1:0-3690 GCA_041568535.1 Burkholderiales bacterium
GCGGACGAGATGCTCGAGCGCGAGCGCGTCGGCATGACGGCGGCCCAGGCATGAACCAGAGGCGCAAGGGCCTGGGCCGCGGTCTCGATGCGCTGCTTGGCGGCGATGAGGCGCCACGCGACACGCTGGCCACGCTCCCGGTGGCGCGCATCCGCCCCGGGCGCTACCAGCCGCGCACGCGCATGGACCAGGAGGCGCTGGCCGAGCTTGCCGCCTCGATCCAGTCGCAGGGGCTGATGCAGCCGGTGCTGGTGCGCCCCGTGGACCGCGACCGCTACGAGCTGATCGCGGGCGAGCGGCGCTGGCGCGCGGCGCAGATGGCCGGATTGCAGGAGATTCCGGCGCTGGTGCGCGAGGTGCCTGACGAATCGGCGCTCGCCATGTCGCTGATCGAAAACATCCAGCGCGAGAACCTCAACCCGATGGAGGAGGCCGCGGGCCTGCAGCGCCTGGTGGACGAGTTCCGCATGACCCATGAGCAGGCGGCCGACGCCGTGGGCCGCTCGCGCAGTGCGACCACCAACCTGCTGCGCCTGCTGCGGCTCGCCAAGCCCGTGCAGGGCATGGTCATGGAGGGCGTGCTGGAAATGGGCCACGCGCGTGCGCTCCTGTCCTTGGAGGGCGCCCGCCAGATCGAAGCCGCCAACCGCGTCGCCGCGCGCGGCCTGTCGGTGCGAGAAGCCGAGGCGCTGGTCGGCAAGATGCAGCACGGCCAGACGGCGCGCCGCGCGCGCAAGACCGACCGGGATCTGGCCCGGCTCGAAGAGGAAGTGTCGGGGCGCCTGGGCACGAGCGTCGAGATTCGCCCCGGGCGCAAGGGGAGCGGCAAGGTCATCGTGCATTACTCGGGCCTCGACCATCTCGATCAGCTGCTGAAGAAGCTGCGATGAAACGGTGGCGATGCTGCGGCGCAACGCGTTGACCATCCTTGGGGCAAGACGATAAAATTCCACGGCTTTGCAGGATGCCCGGCGCATGAACGTCACGCCGGGTCGCCTGCGAAAGCCGATCCGTACCGTCCTGCGGTGGCAAGCGATCGCCACTGCGGCTTTGGCGCTGGCCGGGGGCGTTATGGCCGGTGCCGACGGCGCGATATCCGCGGTGCTCGGAGGTGGGGTGAGCTTCGTTGCCGGCGGCGTATCCGGCCTGATAGCTGCGATGGGCAAGGCGCGGTCTGCGGGGGAGGTCCTGATAGGCGCGTTGCTGGCCGAAGGCGTCAAGATCGGCCTGCTCGTACTCCTGCTGTGGCTGGTGCTGGCGACCTACAAGGACGTCGTCGCGCCGGTGTTTTTCGGATCGTTCATCGTGACGGTCCTGATTTTCGGTATGGCATTTTTTGTGCGCGACAACGACTGAACACATGGCGGCCGGCAAAGAATTCAACGCTTCGGATTACATTCAGCACCACCTGACGTTCCTCACCAAGCCGGTGAACGACGGCGGCTTCTGGGCGCTGAACGTCGACACGTTCATTACCTCGCTGCTGATCGGCGTGCTCGCCATGGGCTCGATCTGGTGGGTGGTGCGCGGCGCGACCTCCGGCGTGCCGAACAAGCGCCAGGCGTTCGTCGAGATGCTGATCGAGTTCATCGACGACCAGGTGAAGAGCATCTTCCACCACGGCGACCGCAACCGCTTCGTCGCGCCCGCCGCGCTCACCGTGTTCGTGTGGGTGCTGGTGATGAACGCGATGGACTTCCTGCCGATCGACATCATCGTCGGCCCGCTGGAGTGGATGGGGCTGCATGCCTGGCGCCCGGTACCCACGGCCGACATCAATACCACCTTCGCCCTGGCGCTCTCGGTGTGGCTGCTGATGATCTGGTTCTCGATCGCGTCCAAGGGCCTGTTCGGCTGGATCCACGAGCTGTTCTGCGCGCCGTTCGGCAAGAACCCGCTGCTGTGGCCCGCCAACCTGCTGTTCAACTTCATCGAGTACGTGTCCAAGCCCCTGTCGCACTCGCTGCGGCTGTTCGGCAACATGTACGCGGGCGAAATCATCTTCCTGCTGCTGTGGCTGCTCGGCGCGACCGGCCTGTTCGGCACGCTGATCGCCACCGTGCTCGGCCTGGGCTGGGCGATCTTCCACATCCTCATCGTGGTGCTGCAGGCCTACATCTTCATGATGCTCACGGTGGTGTACATCGCCATGGCCCACGAGCATCACTGATCCTGAACTCAACCGTACTACCCGCTTAGAAAGGAAAGCACCATGGAGAAACTGCAAATGCTGGCGATGATTCAGGCCTACACGGGCATCGGCATCGGCCTGATGATCGGCGTGGGCGCGGCCGGCGCGTGTATCGGCGTGGGCATCATGTGCAGCCGCTTCCTCGAGGCCGCCGCGCGCCAGCCCGAGCTCACCAACTCGCTGCAGGTGAAGGTGTTCCTGCTGCTCGGCCTGATCGACGCCTCGTTCATCATCGGCGTCGGCCTGGCGATGATGTTCGCGTTCGCCAACCCGCTGCTCGCCGTCATCCAGTAGGCGCTGCGCGCCGGCAGGGAGTTGCCATGAGCTTTAATCTCACGCTGATCGCCCAGGCGCTGACGTTCGCGCTGTTCATCTGGTTCACGGTGAAGGTGGTCTGGCCGTTCATGCTGCGCGCCATCGAGGCGCGGCAGAAGACCATCGCCGACGGTCTGGCCGCGGCCGAGCAGGGGCACAAGTCGCTGGAGTCGTCCAAGCGCCAGGCCGAGGAGGCCATCGACCAGGCGCGCGGCCGCTCGAGCGAGATCCTGGCGCAGGCCGAGAAGCGCGCTGCGCAGATGGTCGAAGAGGCGAAGAACGCCGCGCGCGCCGAAAGCGAGCGCGAGAAAGCGGCCGCCAAGGCCGAGATCGAGCAGGAAGCCTCGCGCGCGCGCGAGCAGCTGCGCGACCAGGTCGCGGCGCTCGCGGTGGCCGGCGCGGAGAAGATCCTGCGCCGCGAGGTGGACGCCAAGGCGCACGCCGAGCTGCTCGAATCGATCAAGAAGCAGCTGTAGACGCATGGCCGAGCCCAGCACCATCGCGCGACCCTACGCCGAGGCGGTGTTCGCGCTCGCCGACGGCGCGGGCAAGCTCGCCGAGTGGTCGGCGGCGCTCGCCAACCTCGCCGCGGTGGCCGAAGACGCGCGTGTGCGCGCCGCGGTATCCGATCCGAACCTGTCGGCGGCGCAGGCCGCGGGGCTGCTGATCTCGGTGCTCACCGGCAAGCTCTCGGGCGACGCGGAGAACCTGGTGCGCGTGCTGGCCGAGAACGGCCGCCTCGGCGTGCTGCAGGAGATTCGCGCGCAGTACGAGGCGCTGAAGAACGAGCGCGAAGGCGTGGTCGAGGCAGAAGTGGTCTCGGCGTTCGAAATGAACGAGGCGCAGGTCGCCGACCTGGTGGCGCGCCTGGAGAAGAAGACCGGGCGCAAGGTGAAGGCGCGCGTCAGCGTCGACAAGAATCTGATCGGCGGCGTCAAGGTCGTGCTCGGCGACAAGGTTATCGATGGCACCGCGCGCGCGCAGCTCGGCGCGCTCGAGGCGGCACTGAAAGCGTAAGAGAACGGGAGACTCGTCTCCCGTACCCTATAGGAGCAGTCATGCAACTGAACCCGTCCGAAATCTCGGAACTGATCAAGAGCCGCATCCAGAACCTGGATGCGAGCGCGCAGATGCGCACGCAGGGTACCGTGGTGTCGGTGACCGACGGCATCTGCCGCGTCCAC
>JBFFZT010000293.1:0-3665 GCA_041568535.1 Burkholderiales bacterium
GCTTGCGCCCGCCCTGCGGCGGGACCGAGGCGATGGTGCCCTCGATCAGCTTCAGGAGCGCCTGCTGCACGCCCTCGCCCGAGACGTCGCGCGTGATCGAGGGGTTGTCGGACTTGCGGGAGATCTTGTCGATCTCGTCGATGTAGACGATGCCGCGCTTGGCCTTGTCGACGTCGTAGTCGCAGTTCTGCAGCAGCTTCTGGATGATGTTCTCTACGTCCTCGCCTACATACCCTGCCTCAGTGAGCGTGGTGGCGTCGGCGATGACGAACGGCACGTTGAGCAGCCGCGCCAGCGTCTGCGCGAGCAGCGTCTTGCCCGAGCCGGTGGGCCCGATGAGCAGGATGTTGGACTTGGCGAGCTCGACCTCGTCGTTCTTCGACAGGTGCTTCAGGCGCTTGTAGTGGTTGTAGACCGCGACCGAGAGGATCTTCTTCGCCTGGTCCTGGCCGATGACGTACTGGTCGAGGATGTTGCGGATCTCGTGCGGGGTGGGCAGGTCGGACTTCGCGCCCTTGCCGCCCTTGTCCGAGGCGGTTTCCTCGCGAATGATGTCGTTGCACAGCTCGATGCACTCGTCGCAGATGAACACCGACGGGCCGGCGATGAGCTTCCGCACCTCGTGCTGGCTCTTGCCGCAAAACGAGCAGTACAGGAGCTTGTCGCCGGAGGCGGGCTTGTCCGACATCTACGCGGGTTCCCGGGTGGTGAGCACCTTGTCCACGAGGCCGTACTTTACCGCGTCTTCGGCCCCGAGGAAAAAGTCACGCTCGGTGTCCCGGGCGATGGTCTCGACGGGCTTGCCGGTGTGCCGTGCGAGGATCTCGTTCAGGCGGCCGCGCAGGTACAGGATCTCCTTGGCGTGGATCTCGATGTCGGTGGCCTGGCCCTGAAAGCCGCCCATCGGCTGGTGGATCATGACGCGCGAGTTCGGCAGGATGAAGCGCTTGTCCTTGTCGCCCGCGCACAGGAGCAGCGAGCCCATGCTCGCGGCCTGGCCCACGCACAGCGTGCTGACGTCGGGCTTGATGAACTGCATGGTGTCGTAGATGGCGAGCCCCGCCGACACCGAGCCGCCCGGCGAGTTGATGTAGAAAAAGATGTCCTTGTCCGGGTTCTCGGACTCCAGGAACAGCAGCTGCGCCACGATCAGGTTGGCGGTCGACTCGGTCACCACGCCGACCAGGAACACCACGCGCTCTTTCAGCAGCCGCGAGTAGATGTCGTAGGCGCGCTCGCCGCGCCCCGACTGCTCGATGACCATCGGGATCAGCCCGAGGTCGCTGGTCTCCGGCATGCGGCTGTGCCAGTTCATGCGTTGCTCCCCATCAGCTCGTCGAACGGCATCGCCTTGTCCACCACCCTGGCCTTCTGCAGCACCCACTGCACCACGTTGGCCTCGAGCGCCAGGCTCTCCATCTCCGACAGGCGTTGCGGCTGCATGTAGAACCATTTTACTACCTCGGCGGGACTCTCGTAGGACTGGGCCTCCTGCTCGATCAGGGCGCGCACCTCGGCCGGCTTGGGCTGCAGCTTTTCGGCGCGCGCCAGCTCGGCGATGATCAGCCCGAGCGCCACGCGCCGCCGGGCGCTGTCCTCGAACGCCTGCGGGTCGAGCGGCAGCTTCTCGAACTTCATGCCGCGCGCCCGCAGATCGGCCGCGGCGCGCTCCACCAGCTCGCGCGCCTCCATCGCCACCAGCGATTTCGGCAGCTCGAGCGGCGTCGCCGCGAGCAGCGCCTGCATCGCCTGCTGCTTGATGCGCGCCTCGATGCGCTTTTTCGTCTCGCGCTCGACGTTCTGGCGCACTTCGTCGCGCATCTTCGCGAGGTCGCCATCGGCCACGCCCAGACCCTTGGCGAACTCGGCATCGAGCGCCGGCAGCCGTGGTTCCTCCACCTTCTTCAGGGTCAGGGCGAAGTCGGCGGTTTTCCCGGCGACCTCCTTGCCGTGGTAGTCCGGCGGAAAGGTCACCGAGAAGCTCTTCGATGCGCCCGGCGCCGCGCCGGTCGCCGCCGCCTCGAACTCGGGAAGCATGCGCCCTTCCCCGAGCACGAAGGCAAAGCCGTCGGCCTTGCCGCCGGGGAACGGCTCGCCGCCGATCGTGCCGGTGAAATCGACGCTCACGCGGTCGCCGGATTGCGCCGCGCGCGATGTTTCGGCGTAGGTGACGCGCTGCTTGCGCAGGATCTCGAGGGTCTTGTCCACCGCCGCATCGTCGACCGTGACCTGCGGCCGCTCGACGCTCGCCGCGGCGAGATCGCCCACCTTGACGTCCGGATACACCTCAAACGTGGCGCTGAACTCCAGCGCGTCCGCGGCGGCGTCCTTCTTCGGCTCGATGCGCGGCTGGCCGGCGACGCGCAGGTTCGCTTCGCGCACCGCATCGGTGAACGCCTTCTGCACCGCGTCGCCGAGCACCTCCGAGCGCACCTGCGAGCCGTAGGTCTGCGCCAGGACCTTCATCGGCACCTTCCCGGGCCGAAAGCCCGGCATCTTCGCGTTGCGCGCGAGCTTCTTCAGGCGCTGGTCGATCTCCTGCTCGATGCCCGCGAGCGGCACCTTCATCTGCAGGCGCCGCTCGAGCGCGCCCAGTTGCTCCACGTTTGCCGCCATGCCTGCTTCGTTCCTCAGTGTGGTGCTTTGGTGCGAAGGGAGGGACTCGAACCCTCATGCCTTGCGGCGTCAGATCCTAAGTCTGGTGCGTCTGCCAATTCCGCCACCTTCGCGCGAAAAAGCGAATGGAAAGAAAGTATTATACCTGCGCGTGTCGGTCGCTCATTACGAGAACTTCCCCGTCGCCTCGCTGCTCCTGCCGGCGGCGCTGCGCGTGCCGGTGGCGGTCATCTACCGCTTCGCGCGCAGCGCCGACGACATCGCCGACGAGGGCGACGACCCCCCGGTCGAGCGCCTTGCGAAGCTCGACGCGCATCGCGGCGAGATTGAGCGCATCGCGCGCGAGCATGGCTTGCCCCGCGAGCCGTTCGGCGACCTGCTCGACGCTTTCTCGCAGGACGTCGTCAAGACGCGCTACGCCGATTACGGGGAGCTGCTGGACTACTGCCGCCGCTCGGCCAACCCGGTCGGCCGGTTGCTGCTGCACCTTTTCAAACGCACGTCTGAAACGGATCTGCGCCAGTCCGACGCCATCTGCACGGCGCTGCAGCTGATCAATTTCTGGCAGGACGCCGCCCTCGACTACGCCAAGGGGCGCATCTACCTGCCGCAGGACGAGATGGCGCGCCACGGCGTGACCGAGCGGCACCTCGCCGAGGCGCGCTGCGACGACGCCTGGCGCGCGCTGCTCGGCTTCCAGGTGCGGCGTACGCGCGGTTTGATGCTCGAAGGCGCGCCGCTCGGGCGGCGCCTGCCTGGGCGCGTCGGCCTCGAGATCCGCGCCACGGTGCAGGGCGGGCTGCGCATCCTCGAGAAGATCGAGGGCGCCGGCTACGACGTGTTCCGCCGCCGGCCGCTGCTCGGCTGGCTCGACTGGCCGCGGGTCCTCGCGCGCGCGCTATGACGCCCGACGAGTACTGCCAGAAAAAGGCCGCGGCGAGCGGCTCGAGCTTCTACTACTCGTTCCTCTACCTGCCGCGCGAGCGCCGGCGCGCCATCACCGCGCTGTACGCGTTCTGCCGCGAAGTCGACGACGTGGTCGACGAAAC
>JBFFZT010000294.1:0-3641 GCA_041568535.1 Burkholderiales bacterium
ACTGCTGCATCGCAGCGCCTTACCTGCAGAAAGTGCGACAAACGGAGCGGTAGTTCAGTTGGTTAGAATACCGGCCTGTCACGCCGGGGGTCGCGGGTTCGAGTCCCGTCCGCTCCGCCAACTCCCTAGCTGAATGTTCGAACTCATACAAAAGCGCAAGCGTCTGGCGCAGGTCGTCCTCGTCCTGCTGATCATCCCGTTCGCCTTCTTCGGCCTGGAGTCCTACACGCGCTCGGTCGGCGGAGGCGACGCCGTCGCCGTGGTCGACGGCTCGTCGATCACGCAGGCCGAATTCGCCGAGGAGCTGCGCCGCCAGCAGGACCGGCTGCGCGCTGCGTTCGGCGCCAACATCGACACCGAGGCGCTGGACACCACCGAATCGCGGCTCGCGCTCGTCGACTCGCTCGTGTCGCAGCGCCTGGTGGCCGGCGCGGCCTTGCGCGGCGGCCTCTCGGTGAGCGACGAGCAGCTGCGCGACACCATCGCCGCGGTGCCCGCGTTCCAGGATGAGAAAGGCTTCTCGCGCGCCAACTACGAGGCGCTGCTGCGCGCGCAGAACATGACGCCGCAGATGTTCGAGGTGCGCCTGCGCCACGACATGTCGCTGGCGCAGCTCACCGAGGCCGTGCGCGGCACCGCCATCGTCTCGCGCACCGTCACCGAGCGGCTCGAGGCGATCCTCGCCGAGCAGCGCGAGGTGCAGGAGGCGCTGGTCCCGGCGCAGCCGTTCCTCGCCCAGGTCAAGGTGACCGAGGACCAGATCAAGGCCTACTACGAGTCCAACCCGGCGGAGTTCCGTGTGCCCGAGCGCGTGCGCGCCGAGTACCTGGTGCTGTCCGCGGAGGCGCTTGGCCGCAGCGAGCCGGTGAGCGAGGCCGAGCTGAAGGCTGCCTACGAGGCGCGCGCCAGCCAGTACCGCGTGGACGAGCAGCGTCGCGCCAGCCACATCCTGGTGCAGACCGAGGAGGAAGCGGCCAAGCTCGCCGCCGAGGCGCGCAAGAACCCGGCGCGCTTCGCCGAGCTCGCCAAGCAGCATTCGCAGGATCCGGGGTCGGCCGCGAGCGGCGGCGACCTGGGCTTTTTCGGCCGCGGCATGATGGTGCCCGCGTTCGAGCAGGCCGCGTTCCGCATGAAGGAAGGCGAGATCAGCGCCCCGGTGAAGAGCGAGTTCGGCTGGCACGTGATCCGCCTTACCGGCATGCAGCCGGCGAAGGCGCGCCCGTTCGCCGAGGTGCGCCCGGAGCTCGCGGCGGAGCTCGCGCGCCAGCAGGGCGCGCGGCGCTTCGCCGAGGCGGCGGAAGCGTTCGCCAACATGGTCTACGAGCAGTCCGACAGCCTGAAGCCGGCCGCCGAGCGCTTCAAGCTGCCGCTGCAGACGAGCGGCTGGGTGGCGCGGAACGTGCCGACGCCCGAGGCGGGCGTGCTCGCCAGCCCGAAGCTGCTGGGCGCGCTGTTCGCCGCCGACGCCCTCAAGGCGCGTCGCAACACCGACGCCATCGAAGTCGCGCCGAGCGTGCTCGTCGCGGCGCGCGTCATCGAGCACCAGCCCGAGTCGCAGAAAAAGCTCGAGGAGGTGCGCGCGGATATCGAGCGCCGGCTGCGCGAGCGCGAGGCCTCGCGCCTGGCCGAGCAGGCGGGCGAGGCCAAGCTCGCTGCGCTGCGCAAGGGCGACGCCGCCGGCCTCACCTGGGGCGCCGCGAAGGCGGTGTCGCGGCGCAGCCCCCAGGGCGTGCCGGCCGGCGCGCTGCGCCAGATACTCGCCGCCGATCCCGCGAAGTTGCCCGCGCACTTCGGCGCTGCGCGCGGCGCCGAAGGCTACATGCTCTACCGCGTCACCCGGCTGCTCGAGCCCGAGCCCAAGCCCGAGACGCAGAAGTCCGCGGAGCGCGCGCGCGCGGCGCAGTTTGCCGGCGCACGCCAGCTCGACGCCTATGTCGCCAGCCTGCGCGAGCGCGCCGACATCGAGATCCGGCAGGGCAACCTGGAAAGAAGGCCCTAGCGCCGCGCGGTAGAATGCCGCATGCATGAGGGCGGCACTGGCGCAACGAGGGACTGCGACGTCGCCGTGATCGGCGGCGGGCCGGCCGGATCCACCGCCGCGGCGCTGCTGGCCGAGCGCGGCTTTCGCGTCGCGCTGTTCGAAAAGTCGCGTCACCCGCGCTTTCACATCGGCGAATCGCTGCTGCCGGCCAACCTGCCGCTGTTCGAGCGCCTGGGCGTGGCCGACGCGGTGCGCGCCATCGGCATGCAGAAATGGGGCGCCGAGCTGGTGTCGCCCGAGCACCCGCAGGCCACGCGGCTCGCCTTCACCGAGGCGTGGGACAAGTCGCTGCCGTTCGCCTACCAGGTGCGGCGCTCGCAGTTCGACGAGATCCTGTTCCGCAACGCCGCGCGCAAGGGCGCCCTGGCGCAGGAAGGCTGCCGCGTGCGCGGGGTCGAGTTCGGCGCCGACGGCGGGGCGCTGCTGCGCGTCGAGCGCGAAGACGGGGCCGAGGAGACCTGGCGCGCGCGCTTCGTTGCCGATGCGTCCGGGCGCGACACCTTCCTCGGCGCCCGCTTCGGCGCCAAGCAGCGCAACGCCAGGCACAACAGCGCTGCGATCTACGCGCATTTCCGCGGCGCGCGGCGCCACGCCGGCGGCCGCGAGGGCGACATCAGCATCTTCTGGTTCGAGCACGGCTGGTTCTGGTTCATCCCGCTCGCCGACGGCGCGACCAGCGTCGGCGCCGTGGTCTGGCCGTACTACCTGAGGCAGCGCGCCAAGCCGGTGAACGAGTTCCTGATGGACACGATCGCGCTCTGCCCGAAGCTCGCCGAGCGCCTCGCGGGCGCCGAGCGCGTGAGCGAGGCCGAGGCCACCGGCAACTATTCCTACGCTTGCGACCGCACGCACGGCCCGGGATACGTGCTGCTCGGCGATGCCTACGCGTTCATCGATCCGGTGTTCTCCACCGGCGTGATGCTCGCCATGTCGAGCGCCGTGGACGGCGCGGACGCGATCGAGGCCTGCCTGCGCCGGCCGGGCCAGGCGCGGCGCGCGCTGGCACGCTTCGACCGGCGCACCCGGCACGGCCCGCGCGAGTTCTCCTGGTTCATCTACCGCGTCACCAGCCCGGCGATGCGCGGCCTGCTGATGGCGCCGCGCAACATCCTGCGCATGAGGGAGGCGCTGCTCGCGCTGCTGGCGGGCGACGTGTTCGCGCGCTCGCCGATCCGCCCCTCGCTGCTGGCGTTCAAGGGCCTGTATTACCTGCTGTCGCTCGCCGATCCGTGGGTCGCGCTGCGCGCCTGGCGCCGGCGCCGCAGCGGCCTGCGCGAAGCCGCCAATGCGGGCGCATGAAGGCGGCGCTGTGCCTGCTGTGCGCGCTGGCCGCCGCCGCGCCGGCGGCGGCCGAGGAGTTGCCCCTGTGGGAGCTCGGCGTGGGCGTGGGCGGCTTCGCGCTGCCGGACTACCGCGGCGCGGACCAGGGGCGCGGCTACGTGCTGCCGGTGCCCTACGTCGTGTACCGCGGGGATTTCCTGACGGCCGACCGGCGCGGCATCCGCGGCGAGCTGTTCGACACGGATCGCATCGAGCTCAACATCAGCGTCGCGGCCTCGCTGCCGGTCGACAGCTCGCGCAACGCGGCGCGCGCCGGCAT
>JBFFZT010000295.1:0-3627 GCA_041568535.1 Burkholderiales bacterium
GAGAAGCGCGCGCGCGTCGGCGAGGTCTTCGACCAGGTCGCGCCGCGCTACGACCTGATGAACGACCTGATGTCGCTCGGCCTGCACCGGCTGTGGAAGGCCTTTGCCGTGAACGTGGCGCGCGTGCGCCCGGGCGAGCGCGTGCTCGACATCGCCTCCGGCAGCGGCGACCTGGCGCGCCAACTCGCGCGCCGCGTCGGCCCCGGGGGCGAGGTCTGGGCGAGCGACATCAACCGCAGCATGCTCGAGCGCGGCCGCGACCGGCTGCTCGACGCCGGGCTGCGCCTGCCGGCGGTGCAGTGCGACGCCGAGCACCTGCCGTTTCCCGATGGGTGCTTCGACTGCGTGAGCGTGGCGTTCGGCCTGCGCAACATGACGCACAAGGACGCGGCGCTGGCCGAGATGGCGCGGGTGCTGCGGCCCGGCGGGCGCCTGGTGGTGCTCGAGTTCTCCCGCATCTGGGAGCCGCTGACGAAGCCGTACGCGTGGTACTCCTTCAGCGTGCTGCCATGGCTCGGCCAGCGAGTGGCGGGCTCCGGCGACGCCTACCGCTATCTCGCCGAGTCGATCCGCGTGCACCCGGATCAGACCGAACTCGCGGCGATGATGGAACGCGCCGGTTTCGCGACGGTCGAATACTTCAACCTCAGCGCGGGCGTCGCGGCCGTACATCGCGGCATCCGGCTGGGGTAGCATCGCGGCACCTATCAACTTACCGACGAAGAGGAGCAGGCGCTTCATGAGCAAAGTGTGGCTGGGGGTTGCGGCCGTGCTGCTGGGACTGGTCATCGCAATGCCGGATGCGGAGGCGCGCCGCCTGGGCGGCGGCCGTACCGTCGGCGTGCAGCGCAACGTCACCGCGCCGCCGGCGGCGGTGCCCGCCAAGCCGGTGCAAGCCGCGCCGGCGGCCGCGCCCGCGGCCGCCACGGGCAGCAAGTGGGCGCCGCTGCTGGGCGGGCTGGCGCTGGGCGGGCTGCTCGGCGCCTTCTTCGCGGGCAACCCGATACTCGGCACGCTGCTCAGCGCGCTGCTCATCGGCATGCTGGTGTTTGCGGCGCTCGCCGTGGTGCGCATGCTGCGCGCGCCGCGCGCGGCGCCGCCGGCGCTGCAATACGCCGGCCTGGGCAGCGAGACGGTGGCCGCGCCGCCGCCCTCTCAGGCGGCCGGTTTCGACGCGCGCCTGCCGGGCGGCGCGGCGCGCGCGCACGTGCCGGCGGGCTTCGATGTCCCCGCGTTCCTGCGCGCCGCCAAGGAGAACTTCATCCGCCTGCAGATGGCCAACGACAGCGGCCGGCTCGAGGAGCTGCGCGAAGTCACGACCACCGGCATGTTCGAGGCGCTGCGCGCCGAGGCCGGCGCCGGCCAGACCGACGTGGTGACGCTCAACGCCGACCTGCTCGAAGTGAGCACCGAGGGCGGCCGGCACTGGGCGAGCGTGCGCTTTTCCGGCCTGGTGCGCGAGACCCCGGGCGGCGAGCCGGCGAGCTTCGAGGAAGTCTGGAACCTGATGAAGCCCGCCGACGGCTCCAGCGGCTGGCTGCTCGCCGGCATCCAGCAGATGCACTGATCGCTCTATACTCCTGAAGGGCCACCCTAGGGTGGCCCTTTTGTTTTCATGGCGACGCTGGAAACCCCGCTGGTGCTGGCGCTGAACCGCCTGCTCGAGGCCGAGGCCTGGGCGCGCGAGCGCCTGGCGCCGTTCGCCGGCGAGACGGTCGAGCTGCGCGCCCCGCCGCTGCCGGCGCTGCGCTTTGCCATCGTCGAGGGCGGCAGGCTTGCGCCCGGAACTTCGCCCAGCCTCACGCTCACGCTCACGCCCGAGTCGCTGCCGGCGCTCGCGCGCGGCGAGGAGCATTTCATGCGCAGCGTCGGCATCGACGGCAACGCGCGCCTCGCGCAGGAAGTGCTGCATCTCGCGCGGCACCTGCGCTGGGACGCCGAGGAAGACCTGTCGCGCCTGGTGGGCGACGCGGCCGCGCACCGCGCGATGGCGCTGGCGCGCGACTTCGCCGCCTGGCATGCGGACGCGGCGCGCCGGCTGGCCGAGTCGTTCATGGAGTACGCGCAGGAGGAGGGGCGGCTGCTCGCGCCGCGCGCGGGGTACGCCGCCTTTGCCGCCGAGGTGGCCGAGCTGCGCGACGCGCTGGAGCGCCTGGACAAGCGCATCGGGCGCCTCGCATGAGGCGCCTCGCTCGCATCCTGTGGGTCGCGCTGCGCTTCCGGCTGTACCGCTTCTGGCCGCGCCTCGCGCGCGCCGCGGATCCGGATCGCGCGGTGCGCTTGCGCCGGGCGCTGGAGACGCTGGGGCCGATCTTCGTCAAGTTCGGGCAGGTGCTCTCCACGCGCCGCGACCTGCTGCCGCTCGACATCGCCGACGAGCTGGCGAAGCTGCAGGACCGGGTGCCGCCGTTCGATCCGGCGCTGGCGCGCGCCGAGATCGAGCGCGGCCTCGGCAAGCCGATCGACGCGGTGTTCTCGTCGTTCGAGCGCGAGGCGGTGGCGAGCGCCTCGATCGCGCAGGTGCACCTCGCGACGCTGCACGATGGCAGCGAGGTGGCGGTGAAGGTGCTGCGCCCGGGCGTGGAGCGCGCCATCGCGCGCGACGTGGCGCTGCTCGAGACCGCGGCGCGGCTGGTGGAGCTACTGTGGGCCGACGGCCGGCGCCTGAAGCCGCGCGAGGTGGTGGCCGAGTTCGCGCGCCACCTCGACGAGGAGCTGGATCTCTTGCGCGAGGCGGCGAACGCGAGCCAGCTGCGGCGCAACTTCGAGCACTCGCCGCTGCTGGCCGTGCCGCGCGTGCACTGGGACTGGTGCAGCCAGCGCGTCATGGTGATGGAGCGCATGCACGGCACGCCGGTGTCGCAGGTCGAGCGCCTGCGCGAGAAGGGCGTCGACATCCCGCGCCTGGCGCGCGCCGGCGTCGAGATCTTCTTCACCCAGGTGTTCCGCGACGGCTTCTTCCATGCCGACATGCATCCGGGGAACATCTTCGTCGATCGCGACGGCAGCTACATCGCCCTCGATTTCGGCATCATGGGCACGCTCAACGAGGTCGACAAGAACTACCTCGCGCAGAACTTCCTCGCCTTCTTCAAGCGCGACTACAACCGCGTGGCAATGGCCCACATCGAGGCCGGCTGGGTGCCGGCGAAGACGCGGGTGGACGAGTTCGAAGCGGCGATCCGCACCGTGTGCGAACCGATCTTCGACAAGCCGCTGAAGGACATCTCCTTCGGCAAGACGCTGCTGCGCCTGTTCCAGACCGCGCGCCGCTTCGAGATGGAGGTGCAGCCACAGCTCGTGCTGCTGCAGAAGACGCTGCTCAACATCGAGGGCCTCGGCCGCCAGCTCGATCCCGAGCTCGACCTGTGGAAGACCGCGAAGCCCTTCCTGCAGCGCTGGATGGACGAGCAGATGGGCTGGCGCGCGATGGTGCGCAGCGTCAAGGAAGAGGCGCCGAACTGGGCCGGCACCCTGCCCCAGCTGCCGCGGCTGGTGCACCACGCGCTGACCGAATCGACCAGGCAGCAGACGGCGCAGCAACAGCAGCTCGACCAGCTCGCGACCGGACAGCGCCAGCTCGGGCGCCTGTTGACCGTGGTGGGCCTGCTCGCCGCGGCGCTGCTC
>JBFFZT010000296.1:0-3623 GCA_041568535.1 Burkholderiales bacterium
CTGCGCCACAGCGGCATCATCGCGCGCAACTGCGAGCACCTGCTGGCGCTGGTGAACAACAACCTCGACCTCGCGCGCATGGAAGCGGGGCAGTTCAAGTTCGAGCGCGCGGCGCACGAGGTGCGCGCGTTGCTCGACGACGTGGTCGCCACGTTGCGCGTCATGGCGCACGACAAAGGCCTCACGCTCGAGCAACAGGTGGCCGCCGACGTGCCGGCGGCGCTGTCGATCGACGCCTTTCGCGTGCGCCAGGTGCTGCTGAACCTGATCGGCAACGCCATCAAGTTCACGGCGCAGGGCGGCGTCACCTTGCGCGCGCAATGGCGCGCGGGCGAGTTGCGCTGCGAGGTCGAGGATACCGGAGCGGGAATTCCCGACGAGGCCCTGCCGCGGCTGTTCGAGCCGTTCCAGCGCGCCCCCGGGGTGACGGCCGCCGGGACCGGGCTGGGGCTCTCCATTACGCGAAAGCTCGTCGAGCTCATGGGCGGCTCGGTCCGTGTGCGCTCGCAGGTGGGCAAGGGATCGGTGTTCGAGGTGCGCATCCCCGCGCCGGAAGCGGCGCTGGCCGCGGCTGCGGCGGCTGCCGCACCGGTGCCGGCGCCAGCGAAGCTCTCCGGGCGGGTTCTGCTCGCCGACGACAACGCCGACCTGCGCGCCCTGGTGCAGATGCAGCTGGGCGAGCTCGGATTCGAGTGCCAGTCGGTCGGCGACGGGCTCGAAGCCATCGAAGCGGCGCTCGCCCGGCCGTACACCATCGTCCTGCTCGACATGGACATGCCGTTCATGGACGGCTACGAAACGGTGCGCGTGCTGCGCGAGCGGGGCTATGCCGGGCCCGTCATCGGCTTCACGGCGCACCAGACGGGCGCGCTGGTCGAGCGCGCGCTGATCGAGGGCTGCGACGAGGTGATCAGCAAGCCGGCTTCGCCCGAGCGGCTACGCGAGGTACTGGCGCCGTTCGCCGAAGGCGCCTCCGCCCCGCGGCCCGCCGCGGACGGCGCCGCGATCCGTGTGAGCATCGATGCGCGCTTGCGCGCCATCGTCGCGAGGTTCCTCACCAATTGCGGGCGCGACGTCCTGCGCCTGCACAGCGCCATCGCCGGCGGCGACTTCGCCGCCGCGCGCGCCATCGGCCACTCGCTGAGCGGCGCCGGCGGCAGCTACGGGTTCGAGGAGATCACGCGCATCGGCCGCGCGATCGAGGAGCACTCGATGCGCGGCGACGCCGGAAGCCTCGGCCGGCACATCGCGCAGCTCGAGGACTACCTGTCGCGGGTGCATCCCGAGTTCCACTGAGCCTGGTTCAGGCCCGCGTCGACGGCGCTGCGCGCAGCCAGAAGGTCACGGGCCCGTCGTTGACGAGGCTGACCTGCATGTCCGCGCCGAAGCGTCCCGTGGCTACCGCGTCGTGCCGCTTGCGGCAGGCGCGCACGAAAGCCTCGTAGAGCTGCCGCCCGTCCTCGGGCGACGCGGCGGTGGAGAACCCGGGTCGCGCGCCGCTCGAGGTATCCGCGGCCAGCGTGAACTGCGGCACCACCAGCAGGCCGCCGGCGACGTCGGCAAGCGAGCGGTTCATCCGGCCCTCGGCGTCGGCGAACATGCGGTAGCCGAGCACGCGCTCGGCGAGGCGCTCGGCCTCGCGCTCGCCATCGCCGCGCTCGACGCCGACGAGCGCCAGCACGCCGCGGCCGATGGCGCCGAGGTCCTGCCCGCCGGCCGCGACGCGCGCCTCGGCAACCCGCTGCACGAGCGCGATCAAGCGATGATGTCGGGAATCAGCTGGTCGCGCAGGCGCGCGATCAGGTCCTTCAGCAGGAGCTTCTTCTTCTTCAGGCGCCGCAGCTGCAGCTGGTCCTGCGTCGGGTCCTGCGCGAGCCGCGCGATGACGTCGTCGAGGTCGTGGTGCTCGGTTTCCAGTTGCAGGATGCGCGCCTCGATCTGCGTGCGCTCCTGTGCGGTCAGCGGCTGGTTGCTCACGCGGCGCGCCCCGCCTCTCGCTGGCGCCCCGCGATGACAATTATTTGCGCAAGCCCCGGGTGTGTCGTGAAGAAGTTCACCGCTTCCATGGGCGAGTGTTCAGCATCCTAGCGCCTCCGCGCGAGAGCGCATAGGGGGTCCGGAGCGCGCATGCGCCGCAACGATCACGACGTCACCGGCCGCATCTGCACCACCGATGCCGACGCGGTGCGCGCGGAGGTCCTGCAGTTGTACCGGAGCCTGTTTGCGGGCGCGGCCTGCGAGCCGATCGGCCATGCCTTCGACCACGCCCTGCGCCTGTACCGCGGCGAGCACCCCGAGTTCCACGCCTGCGACACCCAGTTTCACGACACGCAGCACATGCTCGAGGTCACGCTCGCCATGGCGCGCCTCATGGAGGGCTACGAGCGCGGCCGCGCGGGGGGCGCGCGTCTCTCGCCCGCCCTGTACTGCGTCGGCGTGATCAGCGCGCTGCTCCACGACGTCGGCTACCTGCGCCGGCGCAGCGACCGGCGCCACGCGCATGGCGCCGAATACACGCTCACCCGCGTGGGTCGCAGCGCGCGCCTCGTGGACGCGTACCTGCGCGGCGCCGGCCTCGCGCGCTACGCGAGCGCCGCCGCGGCCATGGTGCATTACACGGGCGACGAGCGCCCTGCGGAAGAGATCCGCATCGACGGCGCCTTGCCGCGGCGCATCGGCCAGATGCTCGGGACGGCCGACCTGCTCGCGCAGCTGTCGGACCGCTGCTACCTGGAGAAGCGCCGCGACCGGCTCTACCCGGAGCTGGTGGCCGGCGGCATCGCGGGCAAGCTGATCCGCTCCGCGGGCGAGCTGGTGCGCCGCACGCACGCCTTTCATCTGGGCGCGGTGCGCCGCCTCGACCTGCAGCTGGCGCGCGCCTACGACTACGCCGGGTGCCACTTCGGCGGCCAGAACCTCTACCTCGAGGCCATGCAGGGCAACGCGCGGCATGCGCTGCTCCTGGCGGGCGCGGACGAGCGCGCGCCGCTGCGCCGCACGCCGCCCCTGGCCTTGGCTCAGTAGCTCGGCTTGCGGCGGAAATATTCGAGGCGGTCGATCGAGCGCACGCTGAGCGCCTTCACTTCCAGCCCCTGCACCACGCGCAGCGGCACCTCGATGCCGGCCGCGCCCCGCGCCCACACTTTGCGGTAGAAATCGGCGAGCGACGCGACCTCCTCGTTGCCCACGCCGACCAGAATGTCGCCGCGGGCCAGCCCGGCGCGATCAGCCGGCCCCTCGTGCGCCACGCGCGCGACGAACAGCCGTCCGCGCAGCTCCTCCGCGTACAGCCCGAGCCAGGGGCGCGGCGGCCCGGGCGCGCGCCCGTGCGCGATCAGGTCGTCGAGGATCGGCTTGAGCAGATCGACCGGGACGAACATGTTGCCCGGCGCGGCCGTGCCCGCGCCGCCCGCATCGGGCACGATCAGCGAGCCGATCCCGAGCAGCTCGCCGCGCGCGCTGATCAGCGCCGCGCCCGACCAGTTGTTCACCGGCGGATAGGTGAAGATCGCGGCCTCGAGCAGGTACTCCCAGCTGCCCGAGAACGGCCGCCGCGACACGACGGTGACGAGGTTCAGCGCCTCGCGGCCGCCGTAGCCGACCACCATCGCCGCGTCGCGCTC
>JBFFZT010000297.1:0-3619 GCA_041568535.1 Burkholderiales bacterium
AGCTTCGCCTTCTCCGCCGAGCCGACGGTGCCGATGACGGTGACGCCGAGCGCCTTCAGCCACTGGCAGGCGATGGTGCCGACGCCGCCCGCGGCCGCGTGCCAGAGCACGGTATCGCCTTTCTTTACCGGGTAGGTGGTGTGGATCAGGTACTGCACGGTCATGCCCTTCAGCATCATCGACGCGGCCTGCTCGTCGCTGATGCCCTCGGGCACCTTGACCATGCGGTCGGCCGGCACCAGGCGCTCGGTGCTGTACGAGCCGACCTGCCCGGTGTAGGCGATCCGGTCGCCCTTCTTCAGCGTGGTGACGCCAGGGCCGACCGCCTCGACCACGCCGGCGCCCTCGTTGCCCGCGGTCTGCGGCAGCTGCATCGGGTACAGGCCCGAGCGCTGGTAGGTGTCGATGAAGTTGACGCCGATCGCGGTGTGGCGGATGCGCACCTGGCCCTGCCCGGGCTCGCCCACCTGCACGTCTTCCAGCTGCAGCACTTCGGGCCCGCCGGTCTTGTGAAATCTCACAGCCTTGCTCATCGTCGTGGTCTCCTCGTCAGTAATCGGGTCACTTCTTCGGCTCGCCGCCCTCGTCCTCCGGCGGCGGCGCCTCGTTGGCGGGCGGCTTGCCGGCCATGGCCTGCTGCATCACGGCCCACGGCCACAGCATGCCGCTCGCGGCGGCGTTGGCGGCCGGCGCCGCGCCTGCGCCCGCGCCCATGGCGAGCAGCGCCGAGCGCTGCACCTCCAGGCCCTGGACGGCGAACTGCACCATGTTCAGGTTGACCTGCAGCCAGGCTTCGACCGAGCGCAGCTCGGCGATGCGCTTCTCCACTTCCTTCGGATCCAGCGTCGGCACCGCCATGCCGGGCACCGGCAGCCCGAGCGGTCCCCACAGGCGGCGGAACATCTCGAAGGGGTCCTGCGGCGGGTTCGATTCTGCCATGGATGGCCTCACGCAACGGAAAAGAACGCTCGGACTTCGGCTTCGCGCGCCACGGTGTCCTGGTAGCCCAGGTCGATGAGCGCGCGGCAGAACGATTCCTCGAACAGCAGGTAGCTCGCCAGGTTGGAGCCGGCGCGCGACAGCGCCCCCGTCGGCCGCAGCACGAAGCGCACGCTGCGCGGCAGGTCGTGCGTGAAGCGCGCCGCGATGCGCTCGATCGGCTGCGACGGCGTGATGAACAGCACTTCGACCGGGCGCAGCGACAGCTTCGAGCCCTCGAGCCGCTCGGGCGGGATCATGCGCACCGTGCGGTTGATGCGCTCCAGGCGCTCGATGTCCACCGCCAGGCTGTCGAGGAAGATGGAGTTGAGCGCGTGCCCGGCGATCTGCGCGAGCGACGGGTAGATGCTGGAGCGCGCGCGCGCCTGGTCGAGGCCCTGACGGCCGGTGCCGACGATCAGCACGCGGTCGGCCCCGAGGTGCAGCGCCGGGCTCACCGGCGCGATCTGGCGCATCGAGCCGTCGCCGAAAAACTCGCGGTGCACCTTGACCGCGGGAAAGATGAACGGCAGCGCCGACGAGGCCATCAGGTAGTCGAGCTTGAGCATCACGCCGGCGCCGATGCGCTGGTTGCGCTCCCAGCCCTCCAGCCCCGAGCCGCCCTGGAAGAACGACACGCTCTGGCCCGAGGTGTAGCCCGAGGCGGTGACGCACACCGCGTACAGCGCGCCGGCATCGATGTGCGCCTGGATGCGGGTGAAGTCCAGGGTCTGCTCCAGCATCCGGCGCAGCGGCGCGTTGTCGAGGAACGACACCGGGTTGTTGCGCGACACCAGCATCAGCGAGCTCAGCCAGCGCGCGCCGCTCTTCAGGATGCTGGGGAAGTCCGTGCGGTAGATGTGGTGGCAGCGCATGTTCTCCCACACCTCGAGCAGGTTGGCCACCGCGCGCGAGAAGTCGTCGGCGAACACCGCGAGCGAGGCGGCATTGATCGCGCCGGCGGAAGTGCCGCAGACGATCGGGAACGGGTTCTTCACCGGGTTGCCGAGCACGTCGCGCACCGCCTTCAGCACGCCCACCTGATAGGCGGCGCGCGCGCCGCCCCCGGTCAGCACCAGCCCGGCGCGGGAGCGGGCGCGCGCCTGCGGCAGGGCTGCCATGTCAGTCGCGCGCGCCTCGCCTACCATGGCCGCTAGAACAGGCTCGGCTCCACGCCGGCGCGCGGCGCGTTGACGTCGACCACGGTGAGTGCCGTCATGTTCACGAGGCGCCGCACGGTGGCCGACGGCGTGAGGATGTGCACCGCGCGCGCTGCGCCGAGCAGGATCGGGCCGACGGTGACGCCATCGCCCGCGGCGGTCTTCAGCAGGTTGAAGGCGATGTTGGCCGCGTCCAGCGTCGGCATGATGAGCAGGTTGGCCTGGCCGCGCAGGCGCGTGCTGGGGAACACCTTGAGCCGGATCTCCTCCGAGAGCGCGGCATCGCCGTGCATCTCGCCCTCGACCTCCAGGTCCGGCGCGCGCTCGTGCAGGAGTGCCAGCGCGCGCTGCATCTTGCGTGTGGAGGGCAGATCGATCGAGCCGAAGTTCGAGGCCGAGAGCAGCGCCACCTTGGGCGCCAGGCCGAAGCGCTTCACCTCCTCGGCGGCAAGCATGGTCATCTCGGCGATGTGCTCGGCGTCCGGGTCGGGCGTGACGTAGGTGTCGCAGATGAACACCGTGCGGTTGGGCATCACCAGCGCGTTCATCGCGGCGTAATGGCGGATGCCCGGCGCCAGCCCGATCACCTGGTCGACGTAGTGCAGGTGCAGCGCGTGCGTGCCGAAGGTACCGCACAGCATGCCGTCAGCCTCGCCCTTATGCATCAGCATGGCGCCGATCAGCGTGTGGCGGCGGCGCATCTCGATCTTGGCGTACTCGGGCGACACGCCCTTTCTCTCCGTGAGCTTGTGGTACGTGCTCCAGTAGTCGCGGTAGCGCGGGTCGTGCTCCGGGTTCACGAGGTCGAAGTCCTTGCCCGGGCGCACGCGCAGGCCGAGGCGCTCGATCCTCTGCTCGATCACCGGCGGCCGGCCGATCAGCGTCGGCTGCGCCATGCCTTCGTCGACCACGATCTGCACCGCGCGCAGCACGCGCTCGTCCTCGCCCTCCGCGTACACGATGCGCTTGGGCAGGGCCTTCGCCGCCGCAAACAGCGGCTTCATGATCAAGCCCGAGTGGTACACGAACTGCGCCAGCGACTCGCGGTAGGCGCCGAGGTCGGCGATCGGCCGCGTCGCCACGCCCGAGTCCATCGCCGCCTGCGCCACCGCGGGCGCGACGCGCGCGATCAGGCGCGGGTCGAAGGGGCGCGGGATCAGGTACTCGGCGCCGAAGCTGATGGTCTCGATGCCGTAGGCGAGCGCCACCTGCTCGGCGGTCTCGGCCTGCGCCAGCTCGGCGATGGCGTGCACCGCGGCGAGCTCCATCTCCGTGGTGATGGTGGTGGCACCGACGTCCAACGCGCCGCGGAAGATGAACGGGAAGCACAGGACATTGTTGACCTGGTTCGGATAGTCCGAGCGCCCGGTGGCGATGACGCTGTCGGGCCGCACTTGCTTGGCCAGCTCGGGCCGGATCTCGGGCTCCGGGTTGGCGAGCGCGAGGATCAGCGGCCGCTCGGCCATCTTCTTCAGCATCTC
>JBFFZT010000298.1:0-3616 GCA_041568535.1 Burkholderiales bacterium
CATTCCTGCCGCAGCTTGCCGTTCTTCGGCTTCACGAAGCCGCTCTCGATCGCCGCATGGGCGCTGCCGACGGTCGGATGCCCGGCGAACGGCAGCTCCTGGCGCGGCGTGAAAATGCGCAGCCGATAATCGGCCCCCGCCTGGGTCGGCTTGAGCAGGAAGGTGGTTTCGGAAAGATTGGTCCACGCCGCGATGTGCTGCATCCGCTTCGCGTCGAGGCCCTCGGCGCCGATCACCACCGCCACCGGATTGCCGAAGAACGGCTTGCCGGTGAACACGTCCACTTGCTTGAAAGGCAGTCGCGTCATCGCTTTTTCGGCTGCGCGCCCTTGCTGTCGAACTCGTAGTGCAGGACCAGCAGATCGCGCACCGGACCGTCGAGCCGCAACTTTACCGCCCACTCGCCGAGCATCTCCAGATCCAGCCGCGTGCGGTATTCGCCCGGCTTTGTGCCGGGGCGCGCCTTTGCCGGCCGCACGCTGTGGGCCATGGGCATGGACGGCATGTCGGCCCCGACCGTGATCTGCACACCGTCGAGCGGCTTGCCACCGCGCCGCAGCGTGATCGTGCAGTCGTAAACGAAATCCTCGCCCGTCGACGTGCAGCGCAACTCGGCTTTGGGCGTCTGCGCGTGCGCGAGCACGGGCAGGCCGAGGAGCATCACTAGAAGCGCCGTCTTAGCCATTGCACGCTCCTTTCGTCGAGCAGGCCGCGCGGGCGGTACACGAGCAACAGCGCGACCAGGCCGCCGAACACGATCATGCGGTAGCCCTGGAAGATCCGCGTGCTCTCCAGCACGCCGATGTCCAGGAGCACGCCCAGGAGCGGCCCGAACGCCGTGCCCAGGCCGCCGATCAGGGCGTAGGCGAGGCTGTGCACGCCGAGCATGATGTCGAAGTTGCGCGGCTCGATGTAGGTGTTGTGATGCGCATAGAGTACCCCGCCCAGCGCGGCCAGCGCGCCCGCGGCGGCGGCGACGCCGAGCTTCAGGCGCTGCACGTCGATGCCCACGGACGCCGCGAGCTCGGGATCCTGGCCGACGCCGCGCAGCGTCGCGCCGAGCTTCGAGCGCTCGACAAGAAGCAAGAGCGCGAGCACCAGCGCGAGCAGCGCGCCGACGATGCCGAGATAGTGCAGCGGCTCGATGCCGTGCTCGAAGATCCAGCGGATGCCGCGAAAGCCCTGCGTGCCGTCCGGGCCGGCGAGCTCGCCGTCGATCTCCCGGCGCCAGTGCAGCAGCTCGAACAGGATGCGCGCCATCTCGGCCGCGGCGAGAGTCGCCATGGCGAAGTACAGCCCGCGCAGCCTGAGGGTCGGCAGTGCAACCAGAAGCTGCGCGAGCGCGCCCAGCGCCATCGCGGCGAGCGCGGCGAGCGGCAGCGGCCAGCCGTACAGCGTGGTCAGGATGCCGCCGGCGTAGGCGCCGACGCCGAAGAAGGCCTGCTGGCCGAAGGACATCTCCCCGGCGATGAGCAGCAGATACGCCGACAGCGCGATGAACGAAAACAGCGCGATGTTGGTCAGGACGCCGATCGCGTAGTCATCCATGGCGCCCTCGCGGCCAGCAGGATGAAGAGGAGGAGGTAGGCGATGAGGTCGCGCATCTGCGGCCCCAGGAACCACTGGCTGTGCGCTTCGATGAGGCCCAGGGCGAGGCCGCCGATGACCGCGCCCGGCAGCGAGCCCAGGCCGCCGAGCATCATGGCGAGCAGGCCCTTCAGCGTGGCCCACATGCCGAGCATCGGCGTGATCTGCCCGTGGCTCGCGACGACGAGATAGCCGGCGACCCCGCCGATGGCGGAGGCGAGCGCGAACACGCCCGCGAACACCCACGGCACGTTGATGCCGGCGAGCGCCGCCGCCGCCGGCTGCTCGATCAGCGCGCGCACGGCGAGGCCGAAGCGCGTGCGGTACAGAATCCACCCCATGAGCGCACAGGCGGCGAGCGCCGCGCCCAGCAGCACGAGCGTGTCGACGCGCAGGGTGAACGGCCCCAACGCCAGCGCATCCCCCTCGTAGAGCAGGGGGAACGCATAGAGGTGCCGGGGCATGACGAGCGTGGCGAGCTCCTCGAACTGCATCCATAGCGCAAAGCTCGCCACCATGGCGGCAATGGCGGAGCCGCCGCGATGCGGCGCGAAGCACAGGCGCTCCACGTAGGCGCCCGCGAGCACGGCCCCGCATATCGTGACGAGCGCGAGAAGCAGCAGGCCGGCGCCGAAGTTGACGTGCGTCCAGGTGGCGGCGTAGCAGCCGAACATGATCGCCGGGCCGAAGGACAGGTTGGCGCGCCGCAAGACGCCGAAGATCAGCGTGAAGCCGAGGGCGAGCAGCGCGTAAGCGGCGCCGGCGCTCAGGCCGTCGAGGGTGTTCTGAACCAGGTCGACGAGCACGCCTAGCGTTGCGCCGAGCCGAGATAGGCCCGCTGGATCACCTCGTCCTCGGCGAGCGAGCCGGGGTCGCCGCTGAAGGTCACTTTGCCCTGTTCCATGAGATAGAAGTGCTGCGCCACCTTGAGCGCCATGTGCGCGTTCTGCTCGACGAGGAAGATGGTGGTGCCGTCGCGGTGCAGCTCGGTGACGATGCGGAAGATTTCCTCCACCACCAGCGGCGCGAGCCCGAGGGACGGCTCGTCCATGAGCAGCAGCTTGGGGCGCGACATCAGGGCACGCGCCACCGCCAGCATCTGCTGCTCGCCGCCCGAGAGCGTGCCGGCCTGCTGCGCGGCGCGCTCCTTGAGCCGCGGAAAGCGCGCGAACATGCGCTCGATGTCTGCGGCGACGGTCTTCTTGTCGCCTCGTTGATACGCGCCGGCGTGCATGTTCTCCAGCACCGTCATCGCCGGGAACACCAGCCGGTTCTCCGGCACCAGGGCGACGCCGCGCGCGACGATGGCGTGCGGCGCGCGCCCGGCGATCTCGGCGCCGGCGAACTGGATCGCGCCGCGCTTGGGCTTGAGAATCCCCGCGATGGTCATCATCAGGGTGGTCTTGCCGGCGCCGTTGGGACCGAGCAGGCAGGTGATGGCGCCCTCGGCGACCTCGAGCGACACGCCCTTCAGCGCCTCGATCTTGCCGTAGGCGGTGACGACGTCGCGCACGCTGAGAAAGCTCATGCCGCCTCGCCGCCGAGATAGGCCTTGCGCACCGCCGCATCGGCCTGGATCTCGGCCGGCGTGCCCTCGGCGATCTTCTGGCCGAAATTGAGCACCGCGATACGGTCGGTGACGCCCATCACCAGCTCCATCACGTGCTCGACCAGCAGGATGGTGACGCCGCTCTCGCGCAGCTTGAGGATGCGGCTGCGCAGCTGCCCGATCTCCTCGCTGTTCATCCCCGCCGCCGGCTCGTCGAGGAGCAGCAAGCGCGGCTTGGCCGCCATGGCGCGCGCGAGCTCGAGGCGCCGCTGCTCGCCGAAGGCGAGGTTGGCGGCGAGCTCATCCTGCTTGTGCGCGAGGCCCGAGAATTCGAGCAGGCGACCGATCTCGTCGCGCACGCGGCCCTGCCCGCCGAGCCAGCGTGCGAAGAAGCCCTCGCGCGCCTGGTCCGCGGCGGAGTTCTGCGCCACCCACAGGTTCTGCCAGACGGTGAGCTGCCCGAAGAGCCGGATGTTCTGG
>JBFFZT010000299.1:0-3600 GCA_041568535.1 Burkholderiales bacterium
GCCACACGATGGCGGCGAGCGCCGCCGTCGTGCTGGGGCTCGCAGGGTGGTGGCAGCTTGCCGCGCTGCAGCAGCCGCGCGAGCTGGTCTGGCTCGGCGTGACGGCGATCTCGGTGCTGACGGGGTTCGCGGCGCTCGGCTGGCTGCGCCCGGCGCGCGTCGGCATCACGGCGCCGCAGGCGATGATGCTGCTCGGCACGGTCGGCATGCTCGCCGGACTCGCGCTCGACGTGCAGCGCGCGGGGCTCGAGGCCATCGCCTCGATGTGCGCCGCGAGCGGTCCGGATTTCCTCGCGGTGGCGCAACTGCACCTCGCCTGGCTGCCGGCGATGCACGTCGGCATGGTCGCGGGCGGACTGGGCGCGCTCGTCTGGCTGCGCAAGCTGCGCCCGCATTGCCGGCGCCAGTTCTGCGCGCGCTTCGCGCAGAACCTCGCCTGCTCGGCATGGATGATGATCGGCATGGTCGCCGGCGTGATCCTGTATTACCGCCTCGCGGCGTGGTTCGGCGCCGCGGGCGTGCCGGCGATGCTCGGCGGCATGATCGGCGGCATGGTGTGGGGCATGGTGGTGAGCGTGACGATTTACCGCATTGCGCTTGGCGTGCTCGACGCGCGCCGGTAAGCGAAAAATCCGCGCCGTACGCGCGATTCAAGGGAGGGGAGGCCCATGATTCCTGCGCCATTTGACTATCACCGTCCGTCGTCGCTCGACGAGGCGATCAAGCTGCTCACGAAGCACGGCGGGGAGGCGAAGGTGCTCTCCGGCGGCATGAGCCTGCTGCCGACGCTGAAGCTGCGCCTGGGCGCCTTCGCGCATCTGGTCGACATCAACCGCATCGCCGGCCTCGACGGCATCAAGGAGGAGGGCGGCGCCTTGCGCATCGGGGCGATGACGCGCCAGGCCGCGCTCGAGCGCTCGGAGCTCGTGCGCAAGAAGTACCCGATCCTCGGCGACGCGGTGCCGCTGATCGCCGACCCGCTGGTGCGCAACCGCGGCACCGTTGGCGGCAACGTTGCCAACGGCGATCCGGCGAACGACCAGCCGGCGATCATGATCGCGCTCGGCGCGAGCTTGGTGGCGCGCGGGCCGAAGGGCGAGCGCACGATCGCCGCGAACAAGTTCTACACCGGGCTGTATGAGACGGCGCTGGCGCGCGACGAGATCCTCACCGAGATCCGCATCCCGGTGCCGCCGGCGAAGAGCGGCGGCGCCTACGAGAAGCTGAAGCGCAAGACCGGGGATTTCGCCGTCGCGGCCACGGCGGTGCAGCTGACGCTCGATGCCAAGGGTGCAGTGGCGAGCTGCGGCATCGCGCTCACCAACGCCGGGCCGACGCCCCTCGAAGCGACCGACGCGATGAAGTTCCTCGCCGGCAAGATGCCCGACGCCAAGAACCTCGCCGAGGCGGCGAAGCTTGCCGCGGCGAAGGCCAGCCCGAGCGCCGACCATCGCGGCTCGATCGAGTACAAGAAGGACATGGCGCGCGTGCTGACCGAGCGCGCGCTGCACACGGCGTGCGCGCGCGCGGGAGGGAAATAGCCATGGCCAAGCACAAGATCAGCGTCACGGTGAACGGCGCGGCACGCGCGGCAGAGGTCGAGTCGCGCCTGCTCCTCGTGCACCTGCTGCGCGAAGAGTTCCGCATGACCGGCACGCACGTGGGCTGCGACACCTCGCACTGCGGCGCCTGCACGGTGATCCTCGACGGCGAGCCGGTCAAGTCCTGCACGCTGCTTGCGGTGCAGGCGGACGGCTGCAAGATCACCACGGTGGAAGGCCTTGAGCAGGGCGGCAAGCTCCATCCGGTGCAGGAAGGATTCATGGAAAAACACGGGCTGCAATGCGGCTTCTGCACGCCGGGCATGATGCTCTCCAGCGTGGCGCTGCTCGAGCGCAACAAGAATCCGAGCGAGCAGGAGATCCGCGAGGCGATCGCGGGGAACCTGTGCCGCTGCACCGGCTACGTCAACATCATCAAGGCCGTGCAGCACGCGGCCGAGAAAATGCGCTGAGGAGATCCGTCATGGCCACTCCGAAAACCGACGCAAAAATCAGCGGCATGGGTCACTCCATGAAGCGCAAGGAGGATCCGCGCTTCATCCGCGGCCAGGGCCGCTATGTCGACGACATCACGCTGCCCGGGATGCTGTACATGGACATCGTGCGCAGCCCGTACGCGCACGCGAAGATCAAGAAGATCAACACCGAGAGGGCGCTCAAGATCCCCGGGGTGCTCGCGGTGATCGACGGCCCGACGCTGGAGAAGTACAAGCTGCACTGGATGCCGACCATTTCGTCCGACACGCAGATGGTGCTGCCGATCGACGAGGTGATGTACCAGGCGCAGGAAGTGTGCGCGGTGATCGCCACCGAGCGCTACATCGCCGCCGACGGCGCCGAAGCGGTGGAGGTGGAGTACGAGCCGCTGCCGCCGATGATGGATCCCTTCAAGTCCATCGCCAAAGGCGCGCCGGTGCTCCGGAAGGACAAGAAGGACCAGAAGGACAACATCGCCTTCCACTGGGAGGCGGGCGACCGCGCCGACACCGACAAGGCGCTGAAAGCGGCCGAAGTGGTGGTCACGGAGAACGTGTACCTGCCGCGCATCCACGTCGCCTCGATGGAGACCTGCGGCTGCGTCGCCGATTTCGACGCCGCGCAGGGCAAGCTGACCGTCTACATGACGACGCAGGCGCCGCACGCCATCCGCACCGTGTTCGCGCTCGTGGCGGGCCACGTCGGGCTGTCGGAAGAGCGCATCCGCATCATCTCGCCCGACATCGGCGGCGGCTTCGGCGGCAAGGTGCCGGTGTACCCGGGCTACGTGATCGCGGTCGCGGCCTCGGTGGTGATCGGCAAGCCGGTGAAGTGGATCGAGGACCGCATGGAGAACCTGCAGGCCGACTCCTTTGCGCGCGACTACCACATGAAGGTCGAGCTCGGCGCGAAGAAGGACGGCACCATGACGGCGCTGCGCATCAAGACCGTCGCTGACCACGGCTACTCGAATGCCTCGGCCAATCCCTCGAAGTACCCGGCGGGGCTGTTCTCGATCTGCACCGGCTCCTACGACATGAAGCACGCCTTCTGCGAGGTCGATGCCGTCTACACGCACAAGCCCCCCGGCGGCGTGGCGTATCGCTGCTCGTTCCGCGTCACCGAGGCGGTGCACGCCATCGAGCGCATCACCGACGCGCTCGCGCACAAGCTCGACATGGATCCGGCGCAGCTGCGCATGAAGAACTTCATCAAGCCCGAGCAGTTCCCGTACAAGTCGGTGCTCGGCTGGGAGTACGACAGCGGCAACTACGCGCCGGCGCTCAAGAAGGCGATGGACCTCATCGGCTACGACGCGCTGCGCAAGGAGCAGGCCGAAAAGCGCAAGAAGGGCGAGCTGATGGGCATCGGGATTTCCTCCTTCACCGAGATCGTCGGCGCCGGCCCGTCGCGCGACTTCGACATCCTCGGCATCAAGATGTTCGACTCGGCCGAAATCCGCGTGCATCCGACCGGCAAGGCCATTGCGCGCTTCGGCACCAAGAGCCAGGGCCAGGGGCACGAGACCACCTACGCGCAGATCGTGGCGGAGGAGCTCGGC
>JBFFZT010000300.1:0-3590 GCA_041568535.1 Burkholderiales bacterium
CGGCGGCTCGAGCCTGTTCGTCCCGGGCGCTGTGCTGTCGCTCGCGCTCTTAAGCGCAGGCCTGCTCGCTTCGTTCTTCCACCTCGGGCGCCCGGAGCGCGCCTGGCGCTCGGCGGCGATGTGGCGCACCTCGTGGCTGTCGCGCGAGGTGATCGTGCTGCCGGCGTTCATGGCGGTGGTCGCCGCCTGGGGCGCGGCGCACTGGCTCGCCAAGCCGACGCTCGCGCTCGGCGCCGCGGGCGCGGTGCTCGCGCTGGCGCTGTTCGTGTGCACCGGGATGATCTACGCCTGCCTGCCGTTCCTGCAGGAGTGGCGCACGCCGCTCACGATCGTGAACTTCACGCTGCTCGGCAGCGCCTCGGGCCTGACCGCGGCGGCGGCGCTGGCCGCGCTGCTGCACGCGCCGCTCGCCCGGCCCTACGTCCTCGCCGCGCTCGTCGTGGGCGCCGCGGCCTACCTCGGGCGCCTCGCCTCGCTCGCGCGCAACACGCGCCTGCGGCCGAAGTCGACGCTCGCCACCGCCATCGGCGTCAAGCACCCGCGCATCGTGCAGATCGCGCAGGGCGCCATGGGCGGCTCGTTCAACACGCGCGAGTTCTTCCACGGCCGGCCGCGCGAGGTGGTGCGCGCGGTGCGCTGGGCGCTGCTCGCGCTCGTCTTTCCGCTGCCGGCGCTCGTGCTGCTCGGCGCAAAAGCTTCGGCGCCGCTGCTCGGCGCGGCGTTCCTGCTGCAGTACGCGGGACTGCTCGCCGAGCGCTGGTACTTCTTCGCCGAGGCGAAGCACCCGCAGAACCTGTACTACCAGGCGATCGCCTGAGTGCGCGGCTACTCGACCTTGAGGTAGGCGTAGCCCTTTGCCTGCAGCTCGGCGATGCGCACCACGCCCGAGCGCACGCTGTCGACGCCCTCGATGTAGCGCTCCTTCGACAGGTTGAGCTGCTCGCGCGTGATGTCGCAGACCTCGAGCTTCACGTTGTGCAGCGTGCGCAGCTGCTTGATGCGCGTGACGAGGTCGGGCCGCGCCGCGCGGAACGCCGCGTCCTCCTCGAACGGCGTGCCCTTGAGCGGATCGGTGGTGACGAAGCGGATGCCGCCGGCGAGGAACACGATGCGCACGTCGTAGTCGTCGAGGTTGCCCTGGTAGGTGGTCACCATGTTGTTCACGTTCTGGATCATGGCGCTCAGGCGCCGCGCGTCGTGAAAGTCGACGTGCCAGACGACTTTCGCGACTTGCGCGGCCGCGCTCGTGCTCGCGAGCAGCGCCGCGAGTGCCAGTCCCCGAAGAACGCTTGCGGTTTTCATGGCAGATGCCTCCTGATGAAGTCGGCGGTGCGGCGCATCGCGTCCTGCGAGGCGAGGTCGTCGGCAAGGGTACGTACCTCGCGCGGGCGGAAGTCAAATCCGCGCCCTACCCCGGGGTAGACAATCACGCGCGCGTCCCGGTTCTTGCCCTGCAGCGCTTCGATGCCGGCGAGAATCGGCCGCGCGCGCTGGTACTGCTCGTGCTCGCCGAAGAAGACGAGCACCGGCATGGCGAGGGCCTCGATCTCGGGCGCGTAGCGGTAGACCTGCTCGGGTTCGGGCGCTTCCGGGTGCTGCCAATGGGGGTAGTAGGAGACGTAGCATGCGACCTTCGCTTGGCGTTGCTTGGTCACCAGCGCCTTCAGCGCGTAGTAACCGCCGCGCGTGTGGGACACGACGCAGGTCTTCGCCTGGTCGCGCGCCTCCGGCAGCGCGAGGGCGAAGTCGATGGCGCGCGCGGCGTCCTCTTCCAGCGCCTCGTCGTGCCGGATCGGGAAAGGGGCGATGAAGCGGCCGCTGTACAGGTCCGGGACGACGACCGTGAAGCCGCGCGCGGCGAGCCGCAGCGGCACCAGGCGCGTCAGCGGGTCGATGCCGCGGCGGCCGTGCAGGAACACGACCACCCGCGGGCGCTCGGCGCCCCTGGGAACGTGGACCTCCACCGGCACCTCGACGTCGCCGCTGGCGAAGGCCGCCTTGCGCGTGGCCACCTCGTGGTTTTCAGCCGCGGGCATGCGGCCTCGTTCCCACCAGGCGTCGTCCCACCACCACTGGGCCTTGTCCTGCGGGAACTGGGTCGTGGTCCACGGCGCCTGCGCCGCGACCTGTGACGTGGCAAGCGCCAGGCACAGGGCGGCCGCGGCTTGTTTGATCAGGGTCATGACGTCGTCCCCCGGGGGCGGTAGGCTTTGTTGATCAAAGGAGGGACCCATGGCTGATCCGCATCCCGTCGTATCGTATTCCAAGCGCGCCAAGTTCGGCGACGTGCGCGACGACCTCAAGCTGGCGATCGAAGGTAAAGGGCTGGTGATCGACCACCAGTCCTTCGTCGGCCACATGCTCGAGCGTACCCGCGGGGACGTCGGCTCGACGAAGAAGCTCTACGCCGACGCCCAGGCCTTCGTCTTCTGCAGCGCGCTGCTGTCGAGAAAGACCATGGAGGCCGACATCGCGAACGCCGCGCTCTGCCCCTACAGCATCATGGTGTACGCCACCGCCCAGGATCCGGGCACGGTCCACGTGTCCTACCGCCGGCCGTGGCGTCCCGACGGCTCCGCCGCCTCGAAGGCGGCATTGAAGGAGGTCGAGGCGCTGCTCGACGGCATCGCGCGCGAGGCGCTCGGACTCAACTGAGGATCCGGTCCGCGGCCTCGGCGAGCGTCTCGACGACGCCGTCCGCGTCGAGGCTGCGCACGTCGCGGCCCTCGTTGTAGCCGTAGGTGACGAGCAGCACGCGGCAGCCGGCGGCGCGCGCGCCCTCGGCGTCGTTCGCCGAATCGCCGATCACCACCGCCTCTGCGGGCAGAACGCCGAGCAGCTTGCACGCGTGCAGGAACGGGGCAGGGTGCGGCTTGCGCCGGCCGACCTGGTCGCTCGTCACGACGGCGTCGAGCAGCGGCGCGAGCCCGGTCTTCTCGAGCAGCGGCTTGGTGAACGCCGCGGCCTTGTTGGTCACGCAGCCGAGCTTCAGCTTCGCCGCACGCAGGCGCTCCAGCGCTTCGGCGACACCGGCATAGGGTGTGCTCGCGCGCCCGTTCAGCCGCTTGTAGTGCGTCGCGAATCCCTGCATCGAGGGCTCCAGCCGCTCGCACACCAGCGGCAGCCCCGCCGCGACGAGACTCTTCTCCACGAGGCGCGGAATTCCCTGGCCGATGAAATCGCGCACCACGTGCTCGGGCAGGGCGTCGAGCCCCTGCCCGTCGAGCATCGCGTTCACCGCCGCGGCGAGGTCCGGCGCGGTGTCGAGGAGCGTGCCGTCCAGGTCGAGCAGGACGGCCTTGAGGTCGCCGCCTAGAACCTCTGTCCCCACGAGATGCCGAGCGAATCCTCGGCGAGCGAGATGGTCTCGGTGCCGCCGACGTTGAAGTACGGGTTGGTCGCCGGCCCGGAGACCGAGTTCTTGAAGGCGTGCATGTAGGCCATGGTGATCTCCGAGCCGCCCTGCAGCGTGTAGGTGAAGCCGAGCGTCAGGTGATCCTTCACCACCCCCGGCGCCAGGATGTTGATGTTGACGTCGCGCGCCTCGATCGGGTTGTCGGTGCGGTTGTAGCCGGCGCGCAGCAGCAGCC
>JBFFZT010000301.1:0-3590 GCA_041568535.1 Burkholderiales bacterium
GAGCGAAAATCGGTGTCCGCGACCCACAACGCTATCACGTCGCCCCCGGCATAGCGCTCCCAGCGCGACGACCAGGTTCCCGCGCGATCCACGACCGTGTCGAAATCGAATGGCATGCACCGCTTGTAGCACAAAAAAAAACGCCGGGCGCGTGGCCCGGCGCTTGAGCTGAGGCGCTTACCGCTACTTCCCAGCCTTGGTCGCTTCGTCTTCTTTCAGGCTGTCTCCCGCGCCCTCCTCCTCCTTGGCTTCCAGGGCGTCCTGCTCGCGCGCATCCTCGAGCGCCTCGCGCAGGGCCTCACCGTAGCCGCCCGGGGACTGGTAGTCCTCGAGCGATGTCGCGTCTTCCACGTCCAGGGTCTTCACCGCGCGCGACTCGGCGCGCAGCTTCTCCGGAAACCAGGTGGCGATCGGCGGGAAGGCGACGATCAGCCCGATGCACACCACCTGGATCACCATGAACTCCATCATGCCCTTGTAGATCGTGGCGAGCGACCAGTCCTTGACCACCTGCCGCAGGTAGTAGGCCGACATCGCCACCGGCGGCGACAGGAACGCCGTCTGCAAGACGACCGCCACCAGCGCGCCGAACCAGACCATCACCATGTCGGGCTCGGCGATGCCGAGCGCGATGCCGACGTCGAGCTTGAGCGCGTCCATCACCGGGTAGAAGATCGGCAGGAACACGAGCACGATCGCCGGCCACTCGAACGGCCAGCCGAGCAGGAAGATCAGCACCAGCACCACCACCAGCATCGCCACCGGCGAGAACGGCAGCGCGAGCATGGTGTCGGTGATCCAGTTGGCGGTGCCCAGGCGCGCGAACACCGCGCCGAAGATGTTGGAGGTGACCGCGAGCAGCAGCACCATGCTCGCGGTCGCCGTGGTGCTCAGCACCGCGCGCTTGAGGCCCGCGTAGCTCAGCTTGCGATAGCTTGCGGCAAGAATGAGCGCGCCGAGCGCGCCGATCGCCGAGGCTTCGGTCGGCGTCGCGAGGCCCGCGAGGATCGAGCCGAGCGTCGCAGTGATCAGGCCGACGAGCGGCACCACGCCGATCAGCACCTCCTTGATGATGACCGGCGCGCTGGAGAGCCGCTCGTCCTTCGGTACCGCCGGGCCGAGCTTGGGATTGATGAACGCGCGTCCGAGCAGGTAGCCGAGATAGCAGCAGGCGAGCAGCAGGCCCGGGCCGAACGCCGCCGCGTACAGGTCGGCGACCGAAACGCCGAGCACCGGGCCCATGACGATCAGCATCACCGAGGGCGGAATGAGAATGCCCAGCGTGCCGCCCGCGGTGATGGCGCCCGCGGCCAGCCGCCCGTCGTAGCCGGTCTTCACCATGATCGGGCTCGCCATGATGCCGAGCACGGTGACCGCGGCGCCGACGATGCCGGTCGCCATGGCGAAGATCGCCGCGGTGAGGATCACGACCGCGAACAGCGAGCCGCGGATCGGCGCGAGCAAGAGGCGCAGCGCGACGAACAGGCGCTCCATGAGGCCCGCCTGCTCGGTGATGAAGCCCATGAAGATGAACAGCGGCACCGCCGCGAGCAGCTCCTCCTTCATCATGCCGATGGTCTGGAAGTAGGCCAGGCTGAACACCACGTCGCCCAGGCCGAAGAAGCCGAAGGTCAGCGCGAGGAACAGCAGCGTGAACGAGATCGGGAAGCCGATGAAGATCGCGCCGATCATCACCACCAGCATCGCCATGCCGAGGATCGCGAGGCCGGTCATCGCGCTAGATCTCGATTCTCTCTTTGTGCTCGAGCTCTTCGCCCGTGCGCGCCGCCCAGACGCTCTTGATGGTCTCGGACACGCCCTGGATCAGCAGCAGGATGCAGGTGAGCGGCACCACCAGCTTGTACGGCCACAGTATCGGCCGCCACGGCGTCTGCTCGGACTGCTCATTGATGGTGTAGGCGTACCAGCCCTCGCCCGCGCTCACCAGCATGAAGATGAAGATCGAGGGAAAGAAGAACACGATGTACGCCACCGAGTCGATCACGCCCTTGGTGCGGATCGACCACTTCTCGAAGAAGAAGTCGGTGCGGATGTGCGCGCCCTTGTGCAGCGCGTAGGCCGAGCCCAGCATGAAGATGGTGCCGTAGAGCATGTAGGTGACTTCGAACGACCACACGGTGGGCGCGTTGAAGGCGTAGCGCATGAACACCTCGTAGCTCACCACGCCCACCAGCGGCAGGTTGAGCCACGCCACCCAGGTACCGGTGGTGTCGGTGAACTTGTCGACGATCCGGACGATCCTGATGTGCAGGGGCGCGACTTCAGCCATGTGCCGACTCTGAAAGAAAAACGGGGGCGGTTGACCGCCCCCGTATGGGACTCGACCGGATTACTTCTTGCCGGCCCCGGCAGCCTTCTCCGGGTGATAGTAGTTGGCGACGAACGAGTACGGCGGGAACATGAAGCGCTTGGCGGGCACCACGACGGAGGCGTAGGCGCGCTGCGAGTCATGCACCTTCTTGAAGAACGGGTTCTTGGCCGCCTCTTCCGCCGCGATCTTGTCCCAGGCGCGCAGGAACTCGATCAGGATGTCGGGCGGGGTGCGCAGGATGCGCACGCCGTGCTTCTCCTGCAGCTCCTTGATGGCGTCGGCGTTCTGGCGCTGCCACTTCGACCACCAGATGATGAAGGTCTCGCTCGCCACCGTCTTGATCATCTCCTGGTGCTCGGGCTTGAGGCCTTTCCACACGTCGCCGTTGATCAGCACCTCGCCGATGGTCACGTTCTCGTGCACGCCGGGGGTGTAGTGGTACTTCCACACGTTCTGGAAGCCCAGGCGCAGGTCTTCCACGCCACCGACCCACTCGGCGCAGTCGATCACGCCGCGCTGCGCCGACGGGATGATCTCGCCGCCCGGCATGTTGACGGTGGTCATGCCCATCGACTTCCATACCTCGGCGGCCATGCCGGTCTGGCGGCACTTCATGCCCTTGAAGTCGGCGAGGTTCTTGATCGGCCGCTTGAACCAGCCGAAGGCCTGCGGGCCCGAGGGCAGGATCGGGACCCAGTGCACGTTGAGCTTGAGCTCGTTCTGGAAGAACTCGTTCGCCAGGTCGATGCCGCCGCCGTGGTGCATCCAGCCGAGCGCGTCGATCATGTCCATGCCGAAGGTGCCGCCGGGACCGCCGGTGAACAGGATCGCGGTCTTGTTCTTGCCGACCCAGTAGCCGGACCAGGCGTGCGCGCCGTCCAGGACCTTCTTGTGCGTGGCGTCGAGCACTTCGAACGCCGGCACCACCTGGCCCGCAGGCATGGTGTTGATCTTGAACTGGCCGCCGGAAATCTTGTTCAAGCGGTCCGCGAAGTAGGTGAAGTTCTCGTACAGCGTCAGGCTGGCCGGCCAGGTGGCCTGCATGTTGAGCGTCGTCTGGGCGTGCACGCCCGAAGAGAACGCTGCGGCAGCCGCAAGCGCGACGGCCGAACGAATCAGTACCCTCATGATTTCCCCTCCTGTGGATAGCGATGCAAGGCGAGCGGAGCGTACACTTTCGATTTTTCCCGGTCAACAAGAAACAAGATGAGTATTGAAGTGCTTCTCAGTCCAATCTGACCACAGTGCCCTGAAAGGC
>JBFFZT010000302.1:0-3586 GCA_041568535.1 Burkholderiales bacterium
GGACGCGTTCACGCGCTCGGTGAACGAGCGCAAGGACCGCCTCACCGCGGCCTACCGCCGCCACTACGACGCCATTACGCTGATCACGCTTGCCGGCGGGCTGCTCGGGGTGGTCGTGTTCGGCGCGCTGGTGATGTTGTTCTTCCGGCGCCTGGTGGTGGACCTGCGCCGGCTCGAGGCGCGCGCGCTCGGCGTGGTCACGGGCTACCGCGGCGCGCCGCTTGCGGTGTCGCGCCAGGACGAGATCGGCAGCCTGATGCAGTCGGTCAACCACATGCAGTCGGCGCTGCGCCAGCACGAGAACCAGCTCGAGGTCTCGCGCCAGCAGCGTTTCCACCAGGACAAGATGGCGGCGGTGGGCACGCTCGCCGCGGCGGTGGCGCACGAGATCAACAACCCGATCGCGGCGATCCACGGCCTGGCGCAGAGCATGCACGATGTGCGCCGCACGGCGTGCTGCGGCCGCGCCGGCGCCGGCTGCCAGCCCGACCTGATCCTCGAGCAGACGCAACGCATCGCGCAGATCACGCGCCAGATGTCCGAGCTGACCTCGCCGCGCTCCGCCGAGCCGGCGCTCCTCGACGTCAATGCCCTGGTGGCGAGCACCGCGAGCTTCATCGCCTTCGACCGGCGCTTTGGCCGCGTGACGCTGTCGCAGGCGCTCGACCGCGGCATCCCGGCCACGGTCGCCTGTGCCGATCACGTGACGCAGGTGCTGATGAACCTGCTCATCAACGCCGCCGACGCCACCGAGGCGCTCGCCGACCGGGCGCCCGAGGTGCAGGTGGCGACGCGCGCGCTGACCGAGGCGATCGAGATCTCGGTGCGCGACAACGGCGCCGGCATGGATGCAGCGACGCGCGAGCGCGCCTTCGAGGAGAATTTCACCACCAAGCCGGCCGGGCGCGGCAGCGGGCTCGGGCTGTTCATCTGCAAGTGGCTGGTCGAGCGCGATGGCGGCCGTATCCGCGTCGAATCCGAGCCGGGCCGCGGCACCTGCGTGAGCTTCACCGTGCCGTTCGCGCGGGCGGCCTGAGCTGCGATGGCGGCGCTGCACGTCCTGGTGATCGACGACGAGCCGGCGCTGCGCCAGATCCTCGCCGCCACCGCGCGCCAGGGCGGGTACGCTGTGAGCGAGGCCGCGGGCGTGAGCGAGGCGGCCGCCAAGCTCGCGCGCGGCGACGTGGACGTGGCGCTGTGCGACATCAAGATGCCCGACGGCAGCGGCCTGGATCTCCTGCGCCGCACGCGCGCGCAGGGCGCCGACACCGCGTTCATCATGGTCACCGCCTTCGGCTCGATGGAGACGGCGGTGGAGGCGCTGCGCTCCGGCGCCACCGATTACATCGTCAAGCCGGTCAACGCGGAGGAAGTGCTGCACCGGCTGGCGCAGATCCGCGCGCTGCGCGGGCTGCGCGAGGAGAACCAGGTGCTGCGCCGCGCGGTGACCGATCGCGCCGCCAAGCTCTACCGCTTCACCTCGGCGCCGATGCTGGAGATCGAGCGCCTGGTGGCCAAGGTGGCGCCGACCGACAGCACGCTGCTCATCACCGGCGAGAGCGGGACCGGCAAGGGCATGATCGCGCGCGCCATCCACGAGCGCAGCGCGCGCGCCGGCGGGCCGTTCCTGCAGGTGAACTGCAGCGCCATCCCCGAGCACCTGATCGAGAGCGAGTTCTTCGGCCATACCAAGGGCGCCTTCACCAGCGCCGACCGCGCGCGCAAGGGCCTGTTTCTGCAGGCCGACGGCGGCACCCTGTTCCTCGACGAGATCGGCGACCTGCAGCAGCACATGCAGGCCAAGCTCCTGCACGTGATCGAGAGCAAGGAGGTGCGCGCGCTCGGCAGCGAGCAGATGCACCGCGTGGACACGCGCATCGTGGCGGCGACCAATGGCGACGTGCCCGAGATGGTGAAGCGCGGCACCTTCCGCGACGACCTTTATTTCCGCCTCAACCTGGTCCACATCCCCATGCCGCCGCTGCGCGCGCGGCCGGCGGATGTGCGCGGCTTCGTGCGCCACCTGCTCGAGCAGCTGCGGCGCGGCGCGGCGGGCCAGGGCGCAACCGACATCGAGCCCGAGGCCGAGGAGCTGCTGCTCGCGTACCACTGGCCGGGAAACGTGCGCGAGCTGGAAAACGTGGTGCTGCGCGCGAGCATCCTTGCGGAGGGCGCACGCATCACCGTGGCAGACCTCCCGCCCGCGCTGACGCGCCCGAACGGCGAGGGCGCGCCGTCCGGGGCGTCGGGCGCCGGGCTGCGCGAGCAGCTGCGCCGCGTCGAGGCGGAGATCGTGCAGCGCGCGATCGCGGAGGCCGACGGCGACCGGCGCGTGGCCGCGCAGCGGCTCGGCATCGGGCTGTCGAGCCTGTACCGCAAGCTCGAGGAGCAGCAGCGCGCGGACGGCGGGGAGGCGGCCGCGTGAGGCGCGTCCTGGGCATGCTGCTGCTCGCGGCCGCGGGCCTCGCGCTGGCGAGTCCCGAGCAGGACTACCAGGACGGGCGCCGGGCCTACTTCGCCGGCGACATGGCGGGCGCGAGCGCGCTGCTGCAGAAGGCCGCCGATCAAGGCCACGCCCCCGCGCAGGCGCTGTACGGGATCCTGCTCAAGCGGACCGACGACGTCGCCGGGGCGCTCGAGTACCTGCGCCGGGCGGCGGAACAGGGCAACCACGAGGCGCAGTTCGAGCTCGGCTCGATGTACGCAGGCGGCGAGGGCGTGGCGCGCGATCCGCTCGCGGCGCGCCGCTGGATCGAAGGCGCGGCGCGCGCGGGGCACCGCGCGTCGATCGTCGCCATGGCCGAGGCCTACCTGCGCGGCGGCCTGGGGCTGGACGCGCCCGAGCGCGACGGACCGGCGGCGCTGGCGTGGCTGCGCCTCGCCGCGGATCACGGGCATGCGCCCGCGCTCGAGCGGCTGGCCGCGGCCTATCGCCGCGGCGAATTCGGCCTCGCCGTCAGCGAGCGCGAGGCCGCGGCGCTCGAGACGAAGGCGCGCGGCCGGAAGGGGGCGCGATGACGCGAGTGCTCGGCGCATTCCTCGCGGCGCTCGTGCTCGCCGCGCCGGCGCAGGCCGCCGACGTGTTCAAGGGACGCCAGGCGTACGCGATGCACTGCGCGGCCTGCCACGGCCCGGCCGGCGTCAGCGTGATGCCGAACGCGCCGAGCTTCGCGCGCGGCGAGCGCCTGATGCAGCCCGACGCCGCGCTGCTCGCCTCGATCCGCGCCGGCCGCAACGCCATGCCCGCGTTCGCCGGCATCCTGGCGGACCGCGAGATCCTCGACGTGGTCGCGTTCCTGAGGACGCTGCGATGAAGCGCGCCTTGGCGCTCGCGCTGATCTTCGCGCTTGGCACCGCCGCGAGCGCCGCCGACGGCCCGCGCGTGCTGGCCACCTTCAATGTCGGCGAGAACGCGTACGTGCGCGCGCTCACCGTGGACGCAAAGCGCAACGTGCTTTGGGTGGGAACCTCCTCAGGCGTGCACGAAATCGACCTGAAGAGCGTGGCGCCGCGCAACACCTTCACGCGCCAGCACGGCCTGGCGAGCGAGTACGTCTTCGCCGTGGGCATCGACTCGGCGGGCTAC
>JBFFZT010000303.1:0-3582 GCA_041568535.1 Burkholderiales bacterium
GCTCGCTCTCGCGCAGCGCAAGCAGGGCCTGGTGGCTCGCGGTGACGTCGCGGGCGATGCCGCGGTAGCCGCAGAACCGGCCGCCGGCGTCGTACACGGGCTCGCCCGATACACTGACGTACGAGGTCGGCCGCCCGTCGACCGAGCGCTTGATCATGAAATCGCGGAACGGACGGCGCGCGGCGAGCACGGCCTTGTGCTCGGTCCAGTCGCCCTCCAGCGGCGAGGTGCCGGGCAGCTCCCAGCGCCGCAGCCCGACGTGCTGCTCGGCGGTGATGCCGCCGCGCCCCTCGGCGTCGCCGCCGGTATTCACGAAGCGCATCTCGGCGTCCTGCTCCCAGTACCAGTCCGAGGAGAGCTGCGTCAGCCGGCGAAAACGCTCCTCGCTTTCGCGCAGGCGCTGGTGCGCGGGGGCGGAGTCGCCGCCCGCGTCGGTGGCGAAACCCGCGCGTGCCAGCGCGCCGGGAAGCTGCTCGGCGAAGGCTTCCTTCGACACCACGGCGTCGATGCCCGCGCGCTCGGCTTCGGCCAGCAGCTCGGGCGTCGGAAACAGCGCCAGCGCGACGACGGTCAGCGCCGGATTGCTGCGCTTGACGCGAATCGCCAGGTCCAGCCCGGCGAGGCCCAGGTCGACGAGCACCACGTCGCCGGCGGCGTGCGCGTAGCCCGGCAGGCGCTCGATGAAGCGCTTGGCCGCGCCGGCGAAACCGGGGTTGCCGTCGAGGACGATGATGCGCGCAGGCGTCGGATTCGCGGACACGGCCGGCACTGTAGGGGCGGCCGCAAGCAGCGGTAATCGGGCGCTTCCCTAAGGGGCGTCAGGGAAACCCCGGCTTGACCCAACTCCTTGTTAAATATTACGTTTCAGGCGGTACCAGACCCGTGCGCATGGCGTAGCGCACGAGCCCCGCAACATCGCGGATGCCGAGACGGTCCATGATCTGCGCGCGGTGCGTCTCTACCGTCTTGACCGACAGGTTCAGGTCGAAGGCGATTTCCTTGGTGCTGCGCCCTTCGGCGATGCGCTTGAGCACCTCGCGCTGGCGCGGCGTCAGCGGGTCCGCGCTGACGCCCACGCCGACGCGCTGTACGTAGCCCTCGACCACCTGGCGCGAGATGGCCGGGCTGAGGTAGGTTTCGCCGCGCGTCACGCTCTTCAGGGCGAGCTCCAGTTCCGAGGTCGCGGAGTCCTTGATCAGATAGGCCGCGGCCCCGGCACGCAGCGCGAGCAGCACGTACTCCTCGCTCGTGTGCATGGACAGGATGATGATCTTGGCTTCTGGCTGGCGCTCGCGCAGGCGCGCCGCCGCTTCGAGCCCGTTCATGCCCTTCATCGCGATGTCCATCAGCACCACGTCGGGCCGCTCGCGCTCGGCGGCAGCCAGCGCCTCGGCGCCGTCGGCCGCTTCGGCCACCACCTCGATATCGGTGATGTCGTGCAGCAGCGAGCGCATGCCCGCGCGCACCAGCGCGTGATCGTCGACCAGCAGGATGCGCAGCTTGGCCACTCAGGGCGCTCCGACCGGAAACGAGGCGACGATCACCGTGCCCTGGCCGGGCGCCGAATGGATCTGCAGCGTGCCGCCGGCAAGCGCCACGCGCTCTTCCATGCTGACCACGCCAAGGCTCTCGCCCGCCGCGGCCCGGCGCTGCGCCGCGACGACGTCGAATCCCGCGCCGTCGTCGCGCACCGAGAGCGCGAGCCGCTCGCCCGCGAAAAACAGGCGCAGCCAGACGTTCGCCGCCTTGGAGTGGCGCACGATGTTGTTGATGGCCTCCTGCGCCACGCGAAAGCACGCGGTTTCGATGTCCGCGGTGAGCTTGAGCGGCACCTCCTGGATCTCGAAGTGCGGCGCGAGGCCCCCGAGCTTGGCCTGGCGGTCGAGGTGCGAGCGCAGCGCCGCGGCGAGGCCGAGGTCGTCGAGCTGCAGCGGCCGCAGGTTCACCGAGAGCTGGCGCACGCGCTCGATGGTGTGGCGCGTGGTTTCCAGCGCCTCGCCCACGCGCGCCTCGAGCGCGGCGCTGTCGCGTCCGCGCGCCAGCGCCTCCAGATTGAGCTTGAGTGCCGTGAGTCCCTGTCCGATGTCGTCGTGCAGCTCGCGCGCCAGGTGGCGGCGCTCGGCTTCCTGCACCTCCAGCAGGCGCCGCGACAGGCCCTGCAGACGCTCGCGCGCCGCGCCGAGCGCATCCATGGCGCGCTTGAGCTCGGTGACGTCGCGGCCGACCGCCTGGACCTCGGCGAGCGTGCCGTCAGCGGCGAACATGCCGCGCGCCGCCCAGTGCATCCAGCGCAAGGCGCCGCTCGCGTCCCTCACCTGCGCGTCGCGCTCATGGGTCGGCGAGGCGGGCGCGATCCCGGCGACGAAGCGCTGCATGCGGGCGCGCTCCTCGGCCGGGGCGTGCGCGAGCAGGCCGTGGCCGAGCACCTGGTCGGGCGTGAGCCCGAAGTAGCGGCAGTACGCGCCATTGACGAATGTTACCGTCAGATCCGGCAGCATGCGGATGATGATCTCCGACTGGTCTTCGACGATGGCGCGATAGCGCCGCTCGGAGAGCTCCAGCGCCTGCTGCGTCGCCAGATGCTGGCGGCGCTGCCGGGATTCCTCGAGCGCCCGCGCCACCGCCGGCCCGAGGCGGTTGAGGTTGCCCTTGAGCACGAAATCGGTGGCGCCGGCGCGCAGCGCCTCGACCGCGCGCTCCTCGCCGAGCGCGCCGGAGACCAGGATGAAGGGCAGCAAGGGGTCCAGCGCGCGCACGCGCGCCAGCGCATCGAGCCCCGTGTAGTCGGGCAGGCTGTAGTCGGCGAGCACGATGTCATAGCGCTCGGCCGCGAAGCGGCGCTCGAACTCCTCGCGCCCGAGCGCGGTGTCGGCGTCGAACTCGAGCCCCGCCGCGGCGAGCGCCACCTGCGCCAGCTCGGCGTCGGCCGGCGAGTCCTCGAGCAGCAGCACGCGCAATCGCGCCATGCTCAGCCGCGCACCGCCGGCGGCGGCTCGTTGATCAGCACCCAGAACAGGCCCAGATCACGCACCGCGCGCAGGAACTTGTCGAACTCGACCGGCTTTACCACGTAGGCGTTGACCCCCAGCTCGTAGCTGCGCACGAGGTCCTGTTCCTCGCGCGACGAGGTCAGGATGACCACCGGGATGCTGCGCAGCCGCGGATCCGTCTTCACCGTGCGCAGCACTTCCAGCCCGTCCACCTTGGGCATCTTCAGGTCGAGCAGCAGCAGCACGGGATTGCCCTGCTCGCGGCCGGCGTACTTGCCGCGCTTGTACAGATAGTCGAGCGCCTCTGCGCCATCCCTGGCCACCGCCACCGAGTTGCCGATGTTGTGCTCGGCGAGCGCGTTCAGCGTGAGCTCGACGTCCTGGGCGCTGTCCTCAGCCAGCAGTATGCGCGCTGCTTTCATGGGCAACCTCCGCCTGCGTAATGGTGAACGTGAACGCTGCGCCCTTGCCCGGCTCGCCCGCGGCCCAGATGCGATGCCCGTGCCGGTGCACGATGCGCCGCGCGGTGGCCAGCCCGATGCCCGTGCCCTCGAATTCCTCCTCGCGATGCAGGCGCTGGAACACGCCGAAC
>JBFFZT010000304.1:0-3576 GCA_041568535.1 Burkholderiales bacterium
CACCACTGCCGCGGCTTAACTGCTAGGGCCTGAGGTAGGCGTAGCCCTCGCGCTGCTGCAGGCGCGTGATCTCCGCCACGCCCGAGGGGACGTAGCTCGCCTCGGGGATGAACCCGGCCGTTTCCAGCTTGCGGTTGCGCACCGTGATGGAGCAGACGTTGAACTGCACCCCGTGCTCCTTCAGCTGCTCGACCTTGACGTTGTACGGATTGCCGTTCTTGTCGCGCGCACCCTTGAACAGGAAGTCCACGCCGCGCGCATGCGACACGACGACGATCTTCGCCTTCGGGTTGACCTCGAGGTGGTTGCCGATGTTGCGCAGGGCGTTGACCGCCTGCTCCTCGGTGTCGTTGATGTGGTAGACGACCTTGTCCTCGGCGACGTTGGCCTTGCGGTCCATGCCCATCGTGCCGCAGCCCGCCAGCAGCGCCGCGCTCGCCGCTCCCGCCAGTGCCAGTCCATGAAGCTTCCTCATCCTTCCCTCCTTCCAGGTTATGGCGGGATTCAGGCCCCGCTTCCCTCCGTACCGGCGCGCGTGCCCGAATATTCCCGCTGCGGTCTGGAATAGAATCGACGCAGGCGCGGTATTGAGGAGATGGGACTTGTCCGACGCAGAAAAGCGCGCACGCTTCGAGCGCCTGGTGCTGCCGCACCTCGACGCGGCCTACAGCCTCGCCGCGTGGCTGGTGCGCGATGACGCCCAGGCCGAGGAAGCGGTGCAGGAAGCCTGCTTGCGTGCCTTTCGCTACTTCGGGGGGCTGCGCGGGGATGACGCGCGGCCCTGGCTGCTCGGCATCGTGCGCAACACCTGCTACAGCCAGCTGCAGCGCGCGCGCCAGGATGGCGACCCGTTGCAGTTCGAGGACGAGGGCTGCGGCGAGGACGCCGTGGCCGCCGGCGCCGTGGTCAGCTTCCCGGTCAACCCCGAGGTGGCCGCCATCCGCCAGGCCGACCGGGAACGCGTGCACGAAAGCTTGCGCGCGCTGCCGGTCGAGTTCCGCGAGGCTGTCGTGCTGCGCGAGATCCACGGCCTCAGCTATCGCGAGATCGCTCAGGCGTGTGAAGTCCCGATCGGCACGGTCATGTCGCGCCTCGCGCGCGGGCGCCGGCTGCTGCAGCAGGCGCTCGGCGAGCGCGAGCAGCGTGGCGAGAGCAAGGACACCGGCACATGAAATGCCCTGAGACCGTGCGCCTGCTGAACGCGTACGTCGACGAAGAGCTCGAGGCGGCTGGGGTGCTCGCCGTCGAGGCGCACCTGCGTGACTGCGCGCGCTGCCGGGCGCGCGAGGAGAGCCTGCGCGCGCTGCGCTCGGCCGTGCAGCGCCATACGGAGTTCCGCGTTGCCCCGGCGGCGCTGCGCAACGCGCTGCAGGCCGAATTCGGCGCGCGCAAGGCAGCACCGGTGCTCCCCGCACGCAGGCAGTTTGCATGGGGGGCCGCGGCGCTGGCCACGCTGGTGCTTGCCGCCTGGGGTCTGCAAGTGGTTTTCGAGCGCCCGGGAGCCGCGCCGGCGCGCGGCGCGGGCAAGGTCGTCTACCACATCTCCAGCAGCCAGAACGCGGGCGCCGCGCTGCGCACGCTGCGCAATCACCTCGAGGCGGCGCCGCACACGAAGGTGGTGGTCGTGGCGCACAATGAAGGCGTGGATTTCCTGCTGCGCGGCGCGCGCGACGAATCGGGCGAGCTGTTTGCCACCGCGGTGCGCCAGTTCAAGGCGCGCGGCGTCGATTTCCGCGTCTGCAACAACACGCTTGTGCGCCGCAGGATCGACGGCGGCGGGATCCTGCCCGAAGCGACGCTGGTACCGTCGGGCATCGCGGAGATCGGCCGCTTGCAGGACAGCGAAGGCTACGCGTACATGCGCATGTGAATGCGCGTTGCCGCAGGATTAGCTGGCGTTATGGGGCAAATCAAATTTCCATGAGGCTTTCAAGGGCATTCGGCTTGTGCGCCGCAGGGAGATTTGAGTAGGCTTCGGGGCAGGAGCCCGGGGCTTTCATTACTACACATCGAATCGGGCACGAGGAGGAGACATGGAACAAACTCGCAGATCCGTTATCAAGGCAGGGGGTGCGCTCGGGCTGCTCGCCCTGGCCGGCGCCGCCCTGTTCAAGCCCGGGCGCGTGCAGGCGGCGTGGAACAAGAGCGCCTTCGAGGCGAAGTCCGCCATCGACGCCATGAAAGCGCTCGGCATGGCGAACGCCGAGGAGAGCAAGGACATCGTGATCCGCGCCCCGGACATCGCCGAAAACGGCGCCGTGGTGCCGATCGACGTCACCAGCAACATCCCCGGCACCAGCAGCATTTCCGTGTTCATCGAGAAGAACCCCTTCCCCTACACGGGCACCTTCGATTTCGCGGCGGGCTCGGTGGCCTTCGTGCACCTGCGGGCGAAGATGGGCGAGACCAGCCCGGTGCGGGTGGTGGTGGCGGCGAACGGCAAGCACTACACCACCGCCAAGGAAGTGAAGGTCACCATCGGCGGCTGCGGCGGCTGAGGAGACACAGACCATGGCAGACCCGATGAAGATCCGCGCCACCGTCGAGGGCGACGTCGCCATCGTGCGCGTGCTCATGGCGCACCCGATGGAGACCGGCCAGCGCCGTTCCGGCGGCAAGCCGGTGCCGCTGCATTTCATCCAGAGCATCACCGCGCAGCTGAACGGCAAGACCGTGTTCAGCGCCGACATCAGCCAGGCGATCTCGCGCGACCCGGTGTTCGCGTTCAAGGTGAAGGGGGCGAAGGCCGGCGACACGATCTCGGTGACCTGGAAGGACAACAAGGGCGAATCGCGCACGGACGAGGCGACGGTTCGCGGCGGTTCCTGAGCTGACGGGCCGGGGCCGCAGAAGCCCCGTTCGATCGAACTGGAGGAGGTAAAAATGAGACAAGCGCTCATGCTGGGTCTTGGTGCGGCGGTGGCCGCGGTGGTGTCGTCGCCGCTGGCGATGGCGCAGACCGAGGATGCGGTCGCCGCGGACTTCGACAAGTTCCGCGCCATCATGGAAGAGGCCAATCCGGCCGAGCTGTTCGAGGCGCGGGGCGAGCGGCTGTGGAAGACGCCGCGCGGGCCGAAGAATGTTTCGCTGGAGAAATGCGACCTGGGCCTGGGGCCCGGCGTGGTGAAGGGCGCCTATGCGCAGATGCCGCGCTATTTCGCCGACGTCGACCGCGTCATGGACGCCGAGGCGCGCATCGTGCACTGCATGATCACGCTGCAGGGCTACAGCTACGACAAGCTGGACGACAAGCCCTTCAGCAGCGCCAATAACACCCCCGATCCGGTGTCGATCACGACCTATGTCGCCGGCCAGTCGGCGGGCATGAAATTCGCGCCGCAGCAGTCGCATCCTAAGGAGAAGCAGGCCTACGCCATGGGCAAGGAGATCTTCTTCTACCGTGCCGGCGCCTACGATTTCTCCTGCGCCAGCTGCCACGGCACCGACGGTCAGCGCATTCGCACGCAGCCGCTGCCGAACTTCACCAAGCCGGACCAGGCGATCAAAGCGGTGCAGGGTTGGCCGGGGTACCGCATGACCGGCGGCGTGATGCACACGCTGCAGTGGCGGCTGAAC
>JBFFZT010000305.1:0-3575 GCA_041568535.1 Burkholderiales bacterium
GGCGCAGGCGGGAAGCGCGCTGGAAAGGCCGATCACGCCGCGTGAGCTGCCCTTTGAGTTCATGCTGAACGCGCTGCGCCTGGTGCAGGGCGTGCCGACGGCGCGCTTCGAGGAGCGCACCGGGCTGCCGCTCGCCGTGGTGGCGCGCAAGCTCGCCGCTGCGGAGGAGAAGGGGCTGCTGGAGAAGGACCCGGCGCGCATCCGGCCCACGCGGCAGGGGCGCCTGTTCCTCAACGAGCTGCTGCAGCTGTTCCTGGATTGACGGCCCGATGCGCCTCGACAAATGGCTGTGGGCAGCGCGCTGGTTCAAGACGCGTGGCCTGGCGCAAGACGCGATCGCCGCCGGCCGAGTCAAGCTGCACGACGAGAAGATCAAGCCCGCGCACCCGCTGAAGGTCGGCGACGTGCTGGAAATTCGCGTCGGGGAGTCCGTATGGCACGTTCAGGTTACGGCGCTTTCCGACAAGCGCGGCCCGGCCGCGCAGGCGCGAAAGCTCTACGCGGAATCTGAAGCGAGCCGCGCCGAGCGCGAGCGGCGTGCCGACCTGCGCCGCTACAACGCCGAGCCCGCCGCCGCGCTCAAGGGCCGGCCGACCAAGCGCGACCGGCGCAAGCTCGACGAATTCACCGGCTGATTCAGCGTCTGCGATAGACGAGGTCCCGGACCTCGTGGCCGAGCTTCACGCCGCGCTGCTCGAACTTGGTGGCCGGGCGCTTCCGCGCCGTGGCGCGCTCGAGCATCGGTTCGGCATCCAGGACCTCGGCCATCTGGGCAGCGTAGTCCGGCCAGTCGGTGGCGGCGTGCAGGTAGCCGCCGGGCGCGAGCTTGCGCGCGGCGAGCGCCGCGAACGGCGGCTGCACCAGCCGGCGCTTGTGGTGACGCTTCTTGGGCCAGGGGTCGGGAAAGAAGAGGTGCAGGCCCGCGAGCGAGGCGTCGGCAATCATGTGCTCGAGCACTTCCACCGCGTCGTGGCGGATGACGCGAAGATTCTTCAGGCCCTGCTCGTCGATGCGCTTGAGAAGGCTGCCGACGCCGGGGCCGTGCACTTCCACGGCGATGAAGTCGGTCTCCGGCTGCGCGGCGGCGCTCGCCGCCGTGGTCTCGCCCATGCCCGAGCCGATCTCGAGCACGAGCGGCCGGGCGCGCGGCTCGAGCAGCGCCGGGCGGTAGGCGATGCCATAGGTGGTGAAAAGCTCGTCGATGGCCCGCTGCTGCGCCGGCGTCGTCCTGCCCTGGCGCAGCACGTAGCTGCGGATGCCGCGCTTCAAGCCGCCTTGCTGCGGGAAGGCGCGATCGTCCCTTCGGTGGGTGAGGAGGGCGCCGCCGTGTAGAGCTTCTTCGGCATGCGGCCCGCGAGCCAGGCCTCGCGGCCGGCTTCCACCGCTTTCTTCATGGCGCGCGCCATCAGCACCGGGTCCTTCGCGGCAGCGACCGCGGTGTTCATGAGCACGCCGTCGCAGCCAAGCTCCATGGCGATGGCCGCATCCGAAGCCGTGCCAACGCCCGCATCGACGATCACCGGGAGCTTCACGGCATCGATCACCAGGCGCACCTGCCACGGATTCAGGATCCCCATGCCGGAGCCGATGAGCGACGCCAGCGGCATGATGGCGACGCAGCCCGCGTCTTCGAGCATCTTCGCCTGGATCGGGTCGTCCGAGCAGTACACCATCACCTTGAAGCCGTCCTGCACCAGCTGCTGCGCCGCCTTCAGCGTCTCGGGCATGTTCGGGTAGAGCGTATGTGGGTCGCCCAGCACTTCGAGCTTCACCAGGTCGTGCCCGTCGAGCAGCTCGCGCGCGAGGCGAAGCGTGCGCACCGCGTCCTCGGCGTTGTAGCAGCCGGCGGTGTTCGGCAGGTAGGTGAACTTCGAGGGCGGCAGCGCCTCGAGCAGGCTCGGCTCGTTCGCGTTCTGGCCGATGTTGGTGCGCCGGATGGCGACCGTGACGATCTCGGCGCCGCTCGCCTCGACCGCGGCGCGCGTCTGCGCAAAGTCCTTGTACTTGCCGGTACCGATCAGGAGGCGCGAGCCGTAGGACTTGCCGGCGATGACCAGAGCGTCTTTCATCCGCCGCCCACCGCGACCACGATCTCCAGCCGGTCGCCGTCGGCGACCAGCGTCGAGCCGTGCGCGCTCTTTGGCACGATCTCGCCGTTCCTCTCCACGGCGATTTTCTTGCCGGCGAGGGCGAGCTCGGCGACCAGCTCGTTCACCGCCAGGGGGCGCTCGAAGCGCCGCGCCGCGCCGTTCACAGTGACTTGAATCATAGGGCAAATGATACACTTGGCCGCAACCCGCGGGTGTCGTCTAATGGCAAGACAACAGCTTCCCAAGCTGTGAACGTGGGTTCGATTCCCATCACCCGCTCCATTTGGAGGACGCGCTAATGAGCGATCGCTGGACGTGGGCTATACGGTACGCGGTGGTAATCGTCCTCGCACTGGTGCTCGCCCTCGCGCTGGGCGAGATGGATCTGTTCAAGACCACGCGCATTGGCAAGTCGGGCTTCACTGCCGCGCGGCTCGTGCAATTTCTCGGTTACGGAGGGGCCTTGTTGATCTTTTGGTTGCTTGCCCAGCGTGCGGCTCTGCTCATCGAGGGCAAGAACAGCGCCTGGGGCCTGCTCAGGAGCATCCTGCTGCCGCTCGCCACCCTTATCGTTGTGGCTAGCGGCCACGCCGTCGCGCTGCTGATTCTGGGCCCCTTGATGAACAAGACCTGGTTGCAGATCTACAACTGGGTTTTCATCCTGGCGATCGTGCTGAGCGCGGCCTGGTTGATGTTCGCGCTGTTCACAGGCTCGTCGTCGCTCGCGCCGCTTCTCGGCAAAGGCGGGCGCACGGCGAGGAGCGACAAGGGGTAATGCGCGCCAAGGCGCCGGGACCGGCGTTGGCGGCGACGTAATCCATGCCTGCATCCTTCGACGGCAAGCTCGTAGTGGCGATCTCCTCGCGGGCGCTGTTCGACTTCGAGGACGAGAACCGCGTGTTCGACCGCGACGGCGAGGCCGCCTACGTGGCGCTGCAGCTCGGACGGCTCGACGTGCCGGCCAAGCAGGGCGTGGCCTTTCCGCTGGTGAAGAAGCTTCTCGCCTTCAACACGCCCGACGCGCAGCGCGTGGAGGTGGTGATCCTGTCCAAGAACGACCCGGTGAGCGGGCTGCGCGTGTTCCGCTCGGCGCAGCGCGCGGGGCTGCGCGTGGAGCGCGGCGTGTTCACGCGCGGGCGCGACCCCTACCGGTACCTCGATGCACTGCGCGCCAACCTTTTTCTTTCGGCCAACGAGCGCGACGTGATGAGCGCGCTCGACGCGAAGATCCCGGCGGCGCGCGTGGTGCCGGAGTCGGCGCAGGCGGCGTTGCGGCACGCCGACGAGGTCAGGATCGCTTTCGACGGCGACGCCGTGCTCTTTTCCGACGAGGCCGAACGCGTCTACCAAACCGACGGGCTGGACGCGTTCACGCGCCACGAGACGGACCGCGTCGATACGCCGCTGCCGCCCGGGCCGTTCAAGCCGCTGCTGGAAGCCCTGCACCGCCTGCAGACGGCAAGAGCGCCGATGCGCCTGCGCACC
>JBFFZT010000306.1:0-3559 GCA_041568535.1 Burkholderiales bacterium
ATTCGCGAGGAAGCCGTTGGCGTTGGTGCAGTTCGGGCGGATCTCGACCGCAGCGCGCGCGATCTGCAAGGCCTCGTCGTGTCGCCCCTGCAGCAACCGCACGTTGCCCAGCACCGTGTGCGCCTGCCCGTCCGCATCCTCCTTGGCCACCGCGCGCTCGGCCCATTCACCGGCCTGCGCGCGGGCCAGCGCAGGATCCTTGCTCCAGCCGCGCGTCGCCTCCATCCAGAGGCAGAAGGCCACCATCGTCGGCCCATACGAAGACTCTGGCGCCAGTTCGGCGGTGCGCTCGAAGTGGCTGCGCGCCCGCGCCATGGACTCGGCGCTCATCTGGAAGAACGCGTGCATGCCGCTGTAATAGTGGTCGCGCGCTTTCGGCAGCGACAGGCACTTGCGCCAGACCCGCGCCTGCTCGCCGCTCGCGAGCTTCACGTCCAGCGTGGTCACCACGCGCTCCGTGATCTCGTCCTGCAGCGCGAAGCCCTCGTTCAGCTGGCGGTCATACTGCTCGGACCACAGCACCACGTTGTTCGCGGCGTCGATGAGCTGCACATGGACTCGCACTTGCTCGCCTTTGCGCTGCACGCTGCCGTCCAGCGCGTGGCGCACGCCGAGTCGCGTCGCCGCCTCCGCCGCCGGCACGCCGCGAAAGGCGTTCGCGGCGCCGGCGGCGATAAGGAACAGGCCCGACATCTTGACGAGGGCGTTCTGGATATCGAGCCGCAGGCCCGAGGCGAAGGCTTGCGCTTCGGCGTCGTCGGCAACGGCCGCGAACGGCAGCAGGACGATCGAGGGCTTCTCCGGCAGCGGCAGATCGAGCGCTTCGAGTTGCACGGGCCCGGCGCGCTGCCCGTCCGCCGCGCCGCCCAGAATGAGCGCGTAGCTGCCCGCCTGCGTGGCGGACAGGTGCAGGCTGTCGGCGTGATCGGCGAGGGCGGCGCGCAGCGCTTCGCTGATATGGATGCCGTCCGTCTGCGCGCCGGCGGCAAGCAGCGCCGCGCGCGCCACGGCTTCGGCTGCATCGGCGCCCGGCGCGCACACATCGATGCCGAAGCGGTAGTGCACGCGTTGCTCAGCGCCCAACTCCCCGTTGCCGCGTGCTACGCCTTGGCGCGCGGCCAGAGCCGCCGCGAGCGCTTCGCTCGCGCCAGGAAAGAATGCGACTACCGCGCTGGCGTGCGCGCCGCGCATCTGGCCGCGGTGCGCAGCGAAGGCCGCGGCTACGCCGGCGCCGCTTCGATCGACCGCATTGCTCGCCGCGGCAACGCTCTCGCCCATGAGCACGCCGTAGGCGCGCGGCTGGGCGTAGACGACCGCCGCGTGGCCCCCCGGCACCAAAGGCGCGAGGCGGGCCTGCTTTGCCCGGTCGGCCCACTTGTCCCAGAAGTACCAGATCGCCGCGATACCGCCGAGAATCGTGGCAAGGGTGAGCAGCACCTCCATCGTGCAACCTCTTCAGGGGCCGGGTCGGCGAATACTCTATAGCACCACGCGAGTCATGCACATCATTCTCGAATCGGCATAATCAGGGCTTGCCGCCGCCTCCCATGCCCGAACCCATCTACCTGACCAAGGACATCCGCCGTATCGAAGAGGCGGCGAAGGATGTCCCCCTCATGGAGCGCGCCGGCGCCGCCGCCGCGGAGCTCGCCGCGCAGCTGTGCGCGGAGACCGCCAAGGACGTGCTGGTGCTCGCCGGGCCGGGCAACAACGGCGGCGACGCGAAGATCGTTGCCGAGCACCTGCGCAAGCAGTTCTTCCGCGTCACGCTCGCCGGCGCCGGGGAAGCGGCCACGCTGCCAATGGAGAAGAACTGGGGCCTGATCGTGGACGGCCTGTTCGGCATCGGCCTCGCGCGCCCCGTGGAAGGCGACTATGCGCGCCTCGTCGACTACGTGAACGCGCAGCGCTGCCCGATTTTCGCCCTCGACATCCCGAGCGGCGTCGGGTCCGACACGGGGCGCGTGCTGGGACGCGCCGTGCGCGCCACGCACACCCTCACGTTCATCGCGCTCAAGCCCGGCCTGCTCACGCTCGACGGGCCCGATTACTGCGGCGAGCTGTCGGTCGCCGACCTGGGGCTCGACCTGAAGAAGCTCGCGCGACCGATGGCGTGGAAGGCCGCCCCGGACCTGTTCGCCGAGGCGCTCAAGCCGCGGCCGCGCAATTTCCACAAGGGGAAAGCGGGCTCGCTGGGCATACTCGGCGGCGCCGCCGGCATGACCGGCGCGGCGCTGCTCGCCGGGCGCGCGGCGCTCAAGCTCGGCGCCGGGCGCGTCTACGTCGGCATGCTCGAGGAGACGACGATCGACCCGGGCGCGCCCGAGCTGATGCTGCGCCATCCCGACGACGCGCTCGGCCAGGACCTCGATGCGCTCGTCGTCGGCCCGGGCCTCGGGCAAAGCGGGCGCGCCGAGGCGCTGGTCGGCGCGGTGCTGGCCAGCGACATGCCTTGCGTGCTCGACGCCGACGCGCTCAATCTGATGGCCGACAACAAGGACCTGCGCGCCGCCTGCGCCAAGCGCCGCTCGGACACCCTGCTCACCCCGCACCCCGGGGAAGCCGCGCGCCTGCTCGGGACGGGCATCCCCGAGGTGCAGCGCGACCGCCTCGCCGCCGCGCAGCGCCTCTCAGGCGAGCTGAACGCGCACGTGGTGCTCAAGGGCAACGGCAGCGTGCTCGTCGCGCGCGACGGCCATTGGTTCATCAACACCTCCGGCAATCCGGGCATGGCCTCGGCCGGCATGGGCGACGTGCTCTCCGGGATCCTCGGCGCGTTCCTCGCGCAGCGGCTCTCGGGCGAAGCGGCGCTGGTGCTCGGCGTGCACCTGCACGGCTGCGCGGCCGATGCCGCGGGCCACGGCGTCGGGCTCACCGCCTCGGAGCTGATCGAGCCGGCGCGCGAGCTGTGGAACCGGTGGCTGCTGCGCCAGCCGTGAGCGCGGCGTATCCCGATTACTCCGGCAGGCCGTGCCCGAAGTGCGGCCACGTGCGCGCCGTAACGGCGTCGAATCCCGCCTGGCAGTGCCCACAGTGCCACGTCGCGTACCACAAGGTCGCGGCCGTCTCGCGCATCGCCGCCACCGGCAGGGAACTCGCTGGCGAAGCGGTGCACGATGCGTCGGTGCTGTCGCTCGTTGCGGCCAACGTGTTCGCCGCCGGCATCGCCTGGTGGGCGCGGATGGACTTGCGCGAATTGATGCTCGTCTACTGGATGCAGAGCGTGATCATCGGCCTGTCGTTCTTCCTGAGGATGCTCAGCCTGCAGGACTTCAGCACCGCGGGCTCGAAGCAGAACGGCCGCCCGATCCCCGAGACCGCAGCGGCCAAGCGCAAAGTGGCGGGCTTCTTCGCGCTGCACTACGGTTTCTTCCACTTCATCTACCTGATGTTTCTGCTCTTCGACGGCAAGCCCGCAGGCGGCACGCCCGATACGCGCTGGGCGCTCATGCTCTGCGCCCTCGCGTTCCTCGCCAATCACGCCTATTCGCTGTTCCACAACATCGCCGCCGACCGGCGCGGCCGCCCGAACATCGGCACCATGATGTTCCTGCCCTAC
>JBFFZT010000307.1:0-3541 GCA_041568535.1 Burkholderiales bacterium
ATGCCGTACGGGCGCAGGCGCGCGCCGGGTTGCGGCGTGCCGGCGCCGAGCTCGGCGACTTCCTCGATCGCCTGACGCCGGCGCAGGTCGCGCACCTCGAGACGCGCTTCGCGGCCGAGAACCGCAAGTACGCGGAGCAGTGGCTCGCGGGCACGAACAACGAGCGGCGCGAACGGCGCCACGCGCGCATTGTCAAAGCACTCGAAGACTGGCTGGGAGAGCTGAGCGATGCGCAACGCGAGCGTATCCGGCAGTACAGCGAGGGCACGCCGCTGCAGGCCGAGGGCCGCGACGCCGACCGCCGCCGCCGCCAGGCCGAGCTGCTCGCCATGCTGCGCGCGCGCGAAAGCGCGGGGCGCGTGGGCGAGTGGGCGGCGCACTGGGAGCGCGGCCGCGACCCCGGGTTCGCCGCGGCCAACCGCGCCGCGACCGAGCGCTTCCTCGGCCTGCTCGCGGAACTGGAGCGCTCGTTGAGCCCGGCGCAGCGCGCGCACGCGGTGCGGCGCCTGCGCAGCTACGCGCGCGACTTCCAGGTGCTGGCCGAGGCGCGATGAACGACCGCAACGTGAACGGCGGGAGCCTCGAGCAGCCGCCGGCGAGCTACGCCGGGCGCACGCGCTTCACCCAGCTCGAGTACGAGGCGGTGCTCGCCAACGCCTGGATCGGCATCGCCTTCACGCGCGACCGCAAGTTCTTCCTGTGCAACCCGAAGTTCGCCGAGCTGTTCGGCTGGCGGCCCGAGGAGCTGATCGGGCAGCCGGGCGAGGTGATCTATCCGTCGGCCGAGAGCTACGAGGCGCTCGGGCGCATCGCCGTGCCGGTGCTCTCGGCGGGCAAGCAGCTCGACCTGGACTGGGAAATGCGGCGCAAGGACGGCTCCACGTTCCTCGCGCGCATGATCGCCAAGGCCATCGGCACCACGGACGTGCGCCGCGGCACGGTCTGGATCGTCGACGACGTCACCACGGCGCGGCGCCACGGCGACCAGGTGGCGCGGCTGCTGCGGGAGCAGGAGGCGATCTTCGAATCCGCCGCCATCGGCATCGTGTTCCTGCGCGACCGGCGCATCGTGCGCTGCAACGCGCGCTTCGAGCAGATGTACGGCTACGAGCCCGGCGAGCTGAAGGGCAAGTCCACCCAGTCGTTGTTCCTCGACGATGCGCAGTACCACAAGCTCGACCAGGCCTACGCGCAGTTCCGCAAGGGCATCCCGTACGAGGAAGTCGCGCAGCGCCGGCGCAAGGACGGCAGCGTGATGTGGATCCGGAACATGGGACGCGCCATCGATCCGCGCGAGCCGCACCGGGGCTCGGTCTGGACCAACGAGGACATCACCGAGCAGCGCCGCGCCGAGGAGGAGATGCAGCGCCTGCTCGCGGAGCAGGAGGCCCTGCTCAACAACGTGATCGTGGGCATTTCCTTCGCGCGCGAGCGCAAGATCATGCGCTGCAACCGGCGCTTCGAGGAGCTGTTCGGCTACGAGCCGGGCGAGGCGACCGGCGCCGACACGCGCCGGTTCTACTTTACCGACGAGGATTACGCGCAAGCCGCGGACTCCTACGGCGAGATCCACGGCGGGCGCACGCATTCCCGGGAACAGTGGCTGCGCCGGCGCGACGGCACCGGCTTCTGGTGCCGGCTCACCGGCCGCGCGCTCGCCCCCGGCGACCCCGCGCGCGGCACGGTCTGGCTGTTCGAGGACGTGAGCGAGGCCAAGCGCCGCGACGAGGAGGTGCGGCGCGCGCTCGCCGAGCAGAACCTGATCCTCGACAACGCCACCGTCGGCATCGCGTTCCTGCGCGAGCGCACCTTCCAGCGCTGCAACCGGCAGCTGGAAGAGATGTTCGGCTACGGCGCGGGCGAGCTGATCGGCGCGAAGACCGAGGTGCTGCGCGGCGAGTCGGCCGAGAGCTACGAGCGCGTCGGGCGCGTCGCCTACGAGATCCTGGCGCGCGGCGAGGCCTTCACCGAGGAGCGCCAGCTGCGGCGCAAGGACGGCAGCCTGATCTGGTGCAAGGTGGTGGGCCGCGCGATCGACCCGGCGCAGCCGCTCGAGGGCTCGATCTGGATCTACGACGACGTCAGCGCCGAGCACGCGGCGCGCGAGGGCCTGGAGCGCCTGGTGGCCGAGGCCACCACCGAGCTGCGCGACGCGCAGGCGCGCGCCCAGCACCTCGCCGACCACGACGCGCTCACGGGGCTGCCCAACCGGCGGCTGCTCGAAGACCGCCTGACGCAGGCGCTCGCGCTCAGCCAGCGCAACCGCAAGCAGACCGCGGTGATGTTCGTCGACCTCGACCGCTTCAAGGCGATCAACGATTCGCTCGGCCACGCGGTCGGCGACCTGGTGCTGAAGGAGGTGGCGAGCCGCCTGGTGAAGCAGCTGCGCGTGGGCGACACCGTGTGCCGCATCGGCGGCGACGAGTTCGTGGTGGTGCTGCCCGAGGCCAAGCGCTCCACCGACGCGGCGAACGTCGCCGCGAAGATCATCGAGACGCTGTCGCTGCCCGTGCAGGCGGCCGAGCGCGAGCTCACCGTCACGCCCTCGATCGGCATCGCCGTGTTCCCGGAAGACGGGCGCGACGCGGAGATGCTGATCCGCAACGCCGACGCCGCGATGTACCACGCCAAGGAATCCGGGCGCGCCAACTACCAGTTCTTCACCGAGCAGATGAACCAGACCGCGGCGCGGCGCCTGGCGCTGGAGGCCGACCTGCGGCGCGCGGTGCAGCAGGGCGAGCTGCGGCTGCACTACCAGCCGATCGCGGCGCTGCAGGACGACGCGGTGGTGGCGCATGAAGTCCTCATCAGCTGGCAGCACCCGCGCAGCGGGCGCATGCCGCCCGCCGATTTCGCCGCCCTGGCCGAGGAAACCGGCCTGATCGTGGGCATCGGCGCCTGGGCGCTGCGCGAAGCGTGCCGCTGGGGCACCTTCATCGGCGTCGAGCACGGCGTGCAGGTGGCGGTGAACCTGTCGGCGCGACAGTTCTACCATCCGGAGCTGATCGACCTGGTGCGGCGCACGCTCGCCGAGACCGGGCTGCCGCCGCGCCTGCTGTCGCTGGAGATCAGCGAAGCGGCGCTCATGCAGCAAAGCGAGGTCGCCGCGAGCACCCTGCGCAAGCTCAAGGCGCTGGGCGTGGCGCTGGCGATCGACGAGTTCGGCGCCGGCAGCGTCGAGCTTGCCGCCCTGAGGCGCCTGCCCGTGGACCGGCTGAAGATCGACCGCGCCCTCGTCGCCGAGGTCGCCAATGACGACAGCGCCGCGTCGCTCCTCGGCGGCATCGTGGAGCTGGCGCACGCGCTCGGCCTGGCCGTGGTGGCCGAGGGCGTGGACACCCCCGCGCAGCGCGGGCTGCTCGCCGAGCTCGCCTGCGACTGCATGCAGGGCGAGCTCGCCGGCGCCCCGGTGGACGCCGACGCGGCCGCCAAGGACTACGTCTGAGCGAAGGCGGCCGGGCGGCGCGCCCCGTCCTGCACTTCTCGCACGCCAACGGCTTTCCCGCGCCGTGCTACGAGGCGATGCTCGCGCCGCTGCGCG
>JBFFZT010000308.1:0-3539 GCA_041568535.1 Burkholderiales bacterium
ACAAGAATTCCGAGCTCGGGCTGGAAAAGCAGTACTTCGAGTACATGGCGCAGGGCAAGGCGGTGGACTACGCCATCGTCTCGCCGGCGCACATGTCCACGTTCTCCAAGGCGGCGCCGTTCATCGACGCGCCGTTCCTGTTCCGGGATCTCGATCACTGGAACAAGGTGCTCGACCAGGACGTGCTCAAGCCCGTGGCCGACGAGATCGCGCAGAAGGCCGACGTCATGCTGATCGGCTTCGCCGGCGGCGGCACGCGCAACATCTTCGTCAACAAGCCGGTGCGCAACATGGAGGAGCTCAAGGCGCTCAAGGTGCGGGTGCAGGGCGCGCCGATCTGGTCGAAGACCTTCGCCGCCGCGGGCATGGCGCCGACCGTGATCGCCTACAACGAGGTCTACAACGCGATCCAGAACGGGGTCATCGCCGCCGGCGAGAACGAGGCCGCGGGCGTGGAGCAGATGAAGTTCTACGAGGTCGCGCCGCACCTGTCCATGACGCAGCACGCGATCACCATCCGGCCGCTGTGCTTCTCCGGCAAGACCTTCGCCAAGCTGCCGAAGGACCTGCAGGCCGCGGTGCTCAAGGCCGGCAAGGAGGCGGGCGCCTACGGCCGGCAGATCGAGTCGAGCGAGGACAGCGCGAAGCTCGATCGCATGGAAAAAGAAGGCAAGCTCAAGCGCATCGCCTTCGCCGGACGCGACCAGATGAAGCGCCTGGTCGACCCGGTGATGGCGGAGTACGCCAAGGAGATCGGCGCCGACGCGATCCTCGCCAAGATCAACGCCATCAAGTAGTGCATTGACGACCCGGATGCGGCGGCGCCGATAGCGCCGCCGCTTCTTCCATGTTCCGCAAGCTCACGCGCTGGTACGGGGCCCTGCTGTCCTGGCTGCTCGTCGCCTCGGTGGCGATCCTGGTCGTGCCGGTGTCGCTGCAGATCTTCTCGCGCTACACCGCGCTCATCCCGAGCTACATCTGGACCGAGGAGATGGCGCGCTTCTTCTTCATCTGGTCGATCATGCTCGGCGCCATGGTCGGCATCCGCGAGGGCACGCACTTCGTCGTCGACCTGTGGCCGCCGATGAACGCGCGCGCGCAGGCCGCGATGCGCCTCGTGGCGAGCCTGTTCGTGCTCGGGTTCGCGGGGGTGTTCCTGTGGTGGGGCATCGACTTCACGCGCTTCGCCTTCAACCGCATCTCGGAGCTCGCCGAGCTGCCGCTGTGGGTGATCCACGTTGCGTGGCCCATCGCCGGCGCGACCTGGATCCTGTTCCAGGGTGAGCACGCATGGAAAGACCTGCGCGTGCTTTCGGGAAGGCCAGGATGACCGGCGCGGCGCTCGATCCCGGCACCGCCAGCCTGATGATGTTCGGCGGGTTCTTCCTGCTGCTCGCGCTGCGCGTGCCGGTGGCGTTCGCGCTCGGCCTCGCCTGCCTGCCGGTGTTCGTGATCGAGGATCGCCTCACGCCGCAGAACCTGGTGCAGGAGACCTTCAACGCCTACAACTCGTTCATCCTGCTCGCGGTGCCGTTCTTCCTGCTCACCGCCAACCTGATGAACGTGGGCGGCATCACCAATCGCCTGGTGCGGCTGTCGCGCGACCTGGTGGGGCATTTCCCCGGGGGCCTGGCGCAGGTGAACGTGGTGCTGTCGCTCTTCTTCGCCGGCATCTCGGGCTCGTCCACCGCCGACGCGGCGAGCCAGTCGAAGATCTTCATCGACGCGCAGCGCAAGGAAGGCTACGACGACAGCTTCTCGGTGGCGATCACCGCGGTGTCGGCGGTGCTGGCGGTAATCGTGCCGCCCTCGATCCTGATGATCGTCTGGGGCGGCCTGCTCACGGTGTCGATCGGGGGACTGTTCCTCGCCGGCATCGTGCCGGGCCTGCTCATCGCCGCGGCGCAGATGGCCACCGTCCATGTCTACGCCAAGCTGCGCAACTATCCGACCTACCCGCGCGCCACGCTGGTCGAGACGCTGAAGGCGATCGTCATCGGCGTGCCGGCGCTGATGACGCCGGTGATCATCATCGGCGGCAAGATCTTCGGCTGGTTCACCGCCACCGAAGCGGCGTGCATCGCGGTGCTCTACGCCGGGGCGCTCACCATGTTCGTGTACCGCGAGATGGACCTGAAGGGCCTGCACCACGCGCTCCTGGAGACCGGGCGGCTCACCGGCGTGGCGCTGTTCTGCGTCGGCACCGCGTCGGCCTTCGGCTGGCTGCTGGCCTACTACCAGATTCCGAAGGCGCTGCTCGCGGGCGTGACGGCCTGGGGCATGGACCCGGTGACGACGGGATTCTTCATCGCCGCGGTGTTCCTGGTGGTGGGCTGCTTCCTCGATGCGATTCCCGCGATCGTCATCGTCGGCACGGTGCTCGAGCCCCTGGCGAAGAGCGTCGGCATGGATCCGATCCACTTCGCCATGGTCGGCATCGTGTCGCTCGCCTTCGGCCTGGTGACGCCGCCCTACGGCCTGTGCCTGATGATCTCGGCGCACATCGCCGGCATCCGCATCATGGATGCCCTGAAGGACGTGTGCATCATGCTGCTGCCGATGTTCGCGGTGCTGGCGCTGATCATCATGTGGCCGGACCTCGTGCTGTTCCTGCCCAAGCTGTTCCCGCCGGGCACGCTGTGACATGAAGATCACGGGCGTCAAGGCGCACTGCCTGGCGAGCCCGCTCGAGACGCCGTTCGCGTTCTCGCAGGGCTGGGTGAAGTCGCGCGGCGCCTGCCTGGTCGAAGTGCAGACCGATGACGGCCTCACCGGCTGGGGCGAGGCGCTGTGCCAGGGACTGCAGCCGCCGCAGATCGCGGCGGCCGCGATCGAGTCGGCGTTGAAGCCGCTGCTGCTCGGCGCCGATGCGCTGCAGATCGAGCCGCTGTGGCACCGCATGTACCTGCACACGCGCGACTACGGCATGAAGGGCGCGCTGATCGCGGCGATCAGCGGCGTGGACATCGCGCTGTGGGACCTCGCGGGCAAGAGCCTCGGCCAGCCGGTGTGGCGGTTGCTCGGCGGCGCGCACCGCGAGCGCGCGCAGATCTACGCCACGGGCTTCTACCGGGTGAAGGGACAGGGCGAAGCGCCCCGGCTTGCCGACGAAGCGAAGCAGCGCGCGGCGGAAGGGTTCAGGTTCCTGAAGATCAAGCTCGGCTTCGGCGTGGCCGACGACCTTGCGGTGATGCAGGCGGTGGGTCGCGCGATCGAGGGCAAGGGCCTGCGCCTGATGATCGACACCAACCACGCCTACGGCGTCGCCGACGCGGTGCGCCTCGGGCGCGCGCTCGCGCCCCATGACCTGCGCTGGTACGAGGAGCCGGTGGCGGCGGAGGACCTCGCTGGCTACCGCGAGCTGCGCGCGAAGCTCGACGTGCCGATCGCCGGCGGGGAGAACGAGTTCACCGCCTTCGGCTTCCGCTCGCTGCTCGAAGCGCGCGCCATCGACATCGCGCAGCCCGACGTCTGCGCCGCGGGCGGCTTTACCGCCTGCCGCCACATCGCCGCGCTCGCGCTGGCGCACGGCGTGCAGG
>JBFFZT010000309.1:0-3536 GCA_041568535.1 Burkholderiales bacterium
CCATGGTGGGCAGCAGCGCGTCCGGGCGCTCCTGCTCGATGATGCGCGCCACGGTCTGCCAGGCGATCGGCTCGATGTAGGTGGCGTGCGCCATCTCCGGGTCGGTCATGATGGTGGCCGGATTGGAGTTCACCAGGATCACCCGGTAGCCCTCCTCGCGCAGCGCCTTGCAGGCCTGCGCGCCCGAATAGTCGAACTCGCAGGCCTGGCCGATGACGATCGGGCCGGCGCCGATGATCAGGATTGAGTGCAGGTCAGTGCGCTTGGGCATCGGCGATCAGTTTCGCGAAGCGGTCGAACAGGTAGCCGATGTCGCGCGGCCCCGGGCTCGCCTCCGGGTGGCCCTGGAAGCAGAACGCCGGGCGGTCGGTGCGCGCGAGTCCCTGCAGCGAGCCGTCGAACAGCGACACGTGCGTCGGCCGCAGGCTGGCCGGCAGGCTCGCCGGGTCGACGGCAAAGCCATGGTTCTGGCTCGTGATCACCACCTGCCCGGTGTCGAGATCCTTCACCGGGTGGTTGGCGCCGTGGTGGCCGAACTTCATCTTCATCGTCTTCGCGCCGGAGGCGAGGCCCATCAGCTGGTGCCCGAGGCAGATGCCGAACACGGGGATGCGCGTGGCGTCGAGGATCTCGCCGATCGCCTCGACGGCGTAGTCGCACGGCTCGGGGTCGCCGGGGCCGTTGGACAGGAACACGCCGTCGGGCTTCAGGCGCAGCACGTCGCGCGCTGCCGTCTGCGCGGGCACGACGGTGATGCGCGCGCCGCGCTCGGCGAGCAGGCGCAGGATGTTGCGCTTGATGCCGTAGTCGTAGGCGACGACGTGGTGCGTCGGGTTGTCGATGAGGCAATGGCCCTTGCCGAGTTCCCATCGGCCCTCGCGCCATTCGTAGGGTTCGCGCACCGTCACTTCTTTCGCGAGGTCCATTCCCGCAAGGCCCGGGAAAGCGCGAGCCGCCGCCAGCGCGTGCGCCTCGTTGACCGCGCCCGACATGACGCAGCCGCTCTGGGCGCCTTTTTCCCGCAGGATGCGGGTGAGGCGCCGCGTATCGAGGTCAGCGATGGCGACGACGTTGCGCTCGGCGAGGTACTCCGGCAGCGTCTGGCGCGCGCGCCAGCTCGACATCAGCGCGGGCACGTCGCGCACGACGAGCCCGGCGGCGAACACCTTGTGCGACTCCTCGTCCTCCGGGTTGACCCCCGTGTTGCCGATGTGCGGGTAGGTCAGGGTGACGATCTGGCCGGCGTACGACGGGTCGGTGAGGATCTCCTGGTAGCCCGTGATCGACGTGTTGAACACCACCTCGCCCGCGGCGAGGCCGGGCGCGCCCACGCCGCGGCCCCGAAACACCGTCCCGTCGGCGAGGACGAGGACGGCGGAGGCGAGCACAGGCAAAGCGGAACTCCCGGATTAGATGTGAAAAAGCGGAAGAGGCTTGCGCCCCTCCCGCTCGTCAGAGCGCCGAATTATACCGCGCCGGCTACTTCAGGCCAAGAACGTCGAACATGTCGTACAGCCCGGGCGCGCGGCCGCGCAGCCACTTGGCGGCGCGCAGGGCGCCCGCGGCGTAGGTCATGCGGCTCTGCGAGCGCACGGCGATCTCCACGCGCTCGCCCTGCCCCGCGAACATCACGGTGTGCTCGCCGACGATGTCGCCGCCGCGGATGGCGTGAAAGCCGATCGCCTTGGCGGGGCGCTCGCCGGTGTCGCCCGAGCGCCCGTGCGTCGCCACTTTGCCGAGGTCGCGTCGCAGCGCGCCTGCCACCAGCTCGCCGAGCTTGAGGGCGGTGCCCGAGGGGGCGTCCACCTTGTGGCGGTGGTGCGCCTCGACGATCTCGACGTCGTAGGCGTCGCCCAGCGCCGCCGCGGCGGTCTGCGCCAGGCGGAATACCACGTTCACGCCGATGGCAAAGTTCGGCGACATCGCGATCGGCACACGGCGCGCGCCTTCCGCAATGCGCGCCTTCTGCGCCTCGCTGAACCCGGTGGTGCCGATGACCATCGCCTTGCCGTGCTTCTGGCAGGCTTCGAGGTGCGCGAGCGTTCCTTCGGGGCGCGTGAAGTCGATCAGCACGTCGGCGCTGGCCAGCGCGCCGAGGTCGGCGCCGATCTTCAGGCTGCCCGCCGCCTGGCCCAGGGCCGGGCTGCCCGCGACATCGAGCGCGGCGGCGAGCGTGAGCTCGCGGTCCGCCAGCACCGCCTCGATTAGGGTGCGCCCCATGCGCCCGCCGGCGCCCGCGATCGCGACTTTCATTGCGTTTGCCCCGGCGGTTGCGCCCCGGCCACGACGTCGCCGTCGACGCGCGCCAGCCGGTCGTCCTCGAAGAACACGGCCAGGCGCCGCTGCACGCGAGGCTGGCCCGGTCGGTCGAGGAGATACACGTAGTCCCAGCGATTGGCGTGGAAGATGTCCGTGACCAGCGGCGTGCCGAGCACGAAGCGCACCTGCTCCTTGGTCATGCCGCGCTTCAACTGGGCCACCATCTCCTGCGACACGAAGTTGCCCTGCTGGATGTCGATGCGATAGGGCGCGAGCGGGCCGCAGCCCGTCAGCTGCAGCGCGAGTAACAGGGTAAGTGCGCGGATCATCGGCATATAATGATAATCGTTATGAGTTCGGCGCAAAGCCTCAAGGACATCGGCCTCAAGGCCACCCTGCCCCGGCGCAAGGTGCTGGAGCTGTTCGAGAACAGCAAGGTGCGCCACCTGTCCGCGGAGGATGTGTACCGCAGCCTGATGGCCGAGGGCATCGACATCGGCCTGGCCACCGTGTACCGCGTGCTGACCCAGTTCGAGCACGCAGGGCTGCTGTCGCGCCAGCACTTCGAGACCGGCAAGGCGGTGTTCGAGCTGAACCAGGGCGGGCACCACGACCACCTCGTGTGCCTGCAGTGCGGCCGCGTCGAGGAGTTCTACGACGCCGAGATCGAGCAGCGCCAGAGCGAGGTGGCGCGCAAGCGCGGCTTCGAGCTCCATGGCCATTCGCTCGCGCTGTACGCCGACTGCACCAAGCAGGACTGCCCCAACCGCAAGGCCGTGGGCGCCTAGCCCGCGTCGAGCAGCTCCGCCGCGTGCTTGCGCGTGGTGGCAGTGATCTCGGCGCCCCCGAGCATGCGTGCCAGCTCCTCGACGCGCGCCGCGCGATCCAGACGCGCCACGCTGCTCGCCACCTTGCCGCGCGCGCCCGTGCGCAGCACGCTCCACTGCGCGTCGCCCTGCGCCGCCACCTGCGGCAGGTGCGTCACGCACAGCACCTGGCGCTCCTTGCCGAGCTTGCGCAGCGACCTCCCCACCGTATCGGCCACCGCGCCGCCAATGCCGGCGTCCACCTCGTCGAAGACCAGCGTGGCCACCGGCGACACGCGCGCCGCGACCAGCTGGATCGCGAGGCTGAGGCGCGAGAGCTCGCCGCCCGAGGCTACCTTCGCGAGCGGTCGCAGCGGCAGGCTCGGGTGCGACGACACCTCGAACTCGATCGTCTCCATGCCGGCGGCACCCGGCGTTTCCAGGGGCTGCAACCGCACCTCGAAGCGCCCC
>JBFFZT010000310.1:0-3529 GCA_041568535.1 Burkholderiales bacterium
GCCGTCGTTACCCTGGCAGACGCCGTCTACCCCCGACTGCTCCTCGAGATCGCCGACCCCCCGCCGCTCCTCTACGCGGTCGGTCGGCTCGAGCTACTGGCGCGGCCCGCCCTCGCCATCGTCGGCAGCCGCAACGCGACCCCCCAGGGAACACGCAATGCGGAGCAGTTCGCCCGGGCGTTCAGCGCCACCGGCGTGACCATCGTGTCGGGTCTGGCGCTGGGCATCGACGCCGCGGCGCACGCCGGCGGCCTGGCAGGCGAGGGTTCGACCATCGCGGTTCTGGGCACCGGCGTCGATGTCGTCTATCCGCGCGCGAACGCCGCGCTCGCGGCGCGCATCGCCGAGTCCGGATTGCTGCTGTCGGAGTTCGCGCTCGGCACGGCCGCAGCGGCGCACCATGTCCCGCGCCGCAACCGGCTGATCAGTGCACTGGCGCAGGGCTGCCTGGTGGTGGAGGCGGCGCTCGCTTCGGGCTCGCTGATCACGGCGCGCGCCGCCGCCGAGCAGGGCCGCGAAGTATTCGCGATCCCGGGGTCGATCCACTCGCCGCTCTCCAAGGGCTGTCACGCGCTCATCAAGCAGGGCGCCAAGCTGGTCGAGTCGGCCGAAGACGTACTTGCCGAGCTGACCTCCTTTCGGCGCACCGCCACCGCCAGCACGCGGGCGCCCGCCGCGCCGGCCGCGGACGAGGAGCCGCTGCTTGCGCACATGGGATTCGACCCGGTGGACGTGGATTCGATATGCGCGCGCTCCGGACTTACGGTAGAACGGGTGTGCGCCGACCTGCTGCGCCTCGAGCTGGGCGGGCGCGTCGCGGCGCTGCCCGGCGGCAGGTACCAGCGGCTCAACTGAGGATCAACCAGGAGAATAACAACATGTTCGACATCCTCTTCTACGTGTTCGAGAACTGCCGGCAGGCCGACGTATCGCACGATCCGGAGCGGGTGGCGCGCAAGCTCTCGGCCGCGGGCTTCGACGACATGGAGATCAGCGCCGCGCTGTCGTGGCTCGCGGGCGTGGTGCGCACCCCGCAGCGCTCGCTCGCCCCGCTGCCCGAAAGCGACAACGCGTTTCGCGCCTTTGCGCCCAAGGAGCTCGCCAAGCTCGACGCCGATTGCCGCGGCTTCGTGCTGTTCCTGGAGCGTTCCGGCATCCTCTCGCCGGCGTCGCGAGAGCACGTGATCGAGCGTGCGCTTGCCACCGCCGGCGACACGCTGTCGCTCGACCAGCTCAAGCTGATCGTGGTCATGGTGCTGTGGAGCCAGCAGGCGCCGGCGAGCCAGCTGGTGGCCGAGGAGCTGCTCTCGGCACGCGGCGCGCGCCTGCCGAACTGAAGCGCGCCCTCGCGCGCGCGGGCACACGCGCGCGCGAAGATCCCGTGCGCGGTTGAAAGCACGCGAGCTTTGCGGGTATCCTCTGCGGCCTTTCGCGCCCGCATGAGCAAGAAACTGATCATTGCCGAGAAGCCTTCCGTCGCCGCGGACATTGCGCGCGCGCTCGGCGGCTTCACGCGCAAAGGCGACCATTTCGAGAGCGACGAGTACGTGCTGTCCTCGGCGGTCGGCCATCTGCTGGAGCTCGCGGTGCCCGAGGAGTTCGACGTCAAGCGCGGCAAGTGGTCGTTCACCCACCTGCCGCTGATCCCGCCGCGCTTCGAGCTTGCGCCCATCGAGCGCGGCGCCGAACGGCTCAACCTGCTGCTGCGCCTGCTCAAGCGCAAGGACGTCGACGGGCTGATCAATGCCTGCGACGCGGGACGCGAAGGCGAGCTGATCTTTCGCTACATCGTGCAGCACGCGCGCGTGAAGAAGCCGATCCAGCGGCTATGGCTCCAATCGATGACCCCGGCGTCGATTCGCGACGGCTTCGAGGGCCTGCGCACCGACAAGGAGTTGCTGCCGCTGGCCGATGCCGCGAAGAGCCGCTCGGAAGCCGACTGGCTGGTCGGCATCAACGGCACGCGCGCGATGACCGCGTTCAACTCCAAGGAAGGCGGCTTCTACCTGACCACCGTCGGCCGCGTGCAGACGCCGACCCTCACGATCCTGGTCGAGCGCGAAGAGCGCATTCGCGAATTCAAGCCGCGCGACTACTGGGAAGTACATGCGCGTTTCGGCGCCAAGGGGGGCGAGTACCCGGGGCGCTGGTTCGACCCGGAATTCAAGAAGGACGAGGACGGCGAGCGCAAGCCCGAGCGGCTCTGGAAACAGGGCACGGCGGAGGCGATCGTCGCCGCCTGCCGCGGCAAGACCGGCACGGTCAGCGAGGAGACGAAGCCCACCACGCAGGCCTCGCCGCTGCTTTTCGACCTCACCAGCCTGCAGCGCGAAGCCAACGGCCGCTTCGGCTTCTCCGCCCGGGGCACGCTCGCCCTGGCGCAGGCGCTCTACGAGCGGCACAAGGTCCTCACGTACCCGCGCACGGACTCGCGCGCCCTGCCCGAGGACTACATCGCCACAGTCAAGAAGACCATGGACATGCTGAGCGGCGATCGCGACTACGCGCCCTTCGCCAAGGCCACGCTGAAGAGCGGCTGGGTCAAGGCGAACAAGCGCATTTTCGACAACAGCAAGATCTCGGACCACTTCGCCATCATTCCGACCCTGCAGGCGCCCAAGCACCTGAACGACGCTGAGCGCAAGCTGTACGACCTCGTGGTGCGGCGCTTTCTCGCCGTATTCCACCCGTCGGCCGAGTTCCTGCAGACCACCCGCATCACCACGGTCGGCGAGCACCGCTTCCGCACCGAGGGCAAGGTGCTGCAGAACCCGGGCTGGCTCGCGGTGTACGGACGCACGACGCAGGATGAAAGCGCCAATCTGCCGCCGGTCGCGGCGAACGAGAACGTCGCGACGCTGGAGGTCGCCGCGTCGGCCCTGCAGACCAAGCCGCCGGCGCGCTTCAGCGAAGCGACGTTGCTCTCGGCCATGGAAGGCGCCGGCAAGCTGGTGGAAGACGACGAGCTGCGCGCCGCCATGGAAGCCAAGGGCCTGGGTACGCCGGCGACGCGCGCGGCGATCATCGAAGGCCTGATCCGCGAGGAATACATCCACCGCAACGGACGCGAGCTGGTACCGACGCCGAAGGCGTTCTCGCTGATGTTTGCTCTCAAGCATTTCGGCGTCACCGAGATCACCTCGCCCGAGCTGACCGGCGACTGGGAATTCAAGCTCAAGCAGATGGAGCACGGCAAGCTGAAGCGCGAAGAGTTCATGGAGCACATCGAGCAGGTGACGCGCGACCTGGTCGAGCGCATCAAGCACGGCGACATTCCGGACACGGCGTTCGCCACGGTGAGCGCGCCGTGCCCGAAATGCGGCGGCACGGTGCAGGAGAACTACCGCAAATTCCAGTGCCAGAAGTGCGATTTCTCCATCTGGAAGGTCACTTCGGGCCGCGAGTGGTCGCCGGAGGAAGTGGCCGAGCTGATCACCAAGCGCTACGTCGGGCCGCTGACCGGATTCCGCAGCCGCATGGGCAAGCCGTTCAGCGCGGCGCTCAAGCTGAACGACGAGCTGCGCCCGGA
>JBFFZT010000311.1:0-3522 GCA_041568535.1 Burkholderiales bacterium
CACGCGCCGGCAGCGCGGGGCCGATCTCGGCGCGCGCATGTACCACGCGTTCCTGCACAACCTGCGCCGCACGCAACGCGTCATCCTGATGGGCGCCGACGCGCCGGCGCTGCGCCCAGCTCACCTGCGCCGCGCCGCGCGCTGGCTCGCGGGCGGCGCAGACGCGGTGCTCGCGCCCACTGCCGACGGCGGCTACGCCCTCATAGCGCTGCGGCGGCTTACGTCGCGGCTCTTCGAGGGCATCGAATGGGGCGGGGCGCGCGTTATGGCGCAGACGCGGGCGCGCCTTGCGGCGCTCGGCTGGCGCTGGCGCGACCTGCCCGAAGTCTGGGACGTGGATCGGCCCGAAGACGTCGAACGGCTGCGGAGCCTGCGGAGATGGTGAGCCGCCGGCGCTTCCTGGCGGCGGGCGCGCTTGCGTTCCTGCCGAGCGCGCCGCGGGCGCAGGATACCGTGGACGCCATGCGCTTTTCGTCGCTCGTGCCCGGCGCCGCGCTGCCGTCCGAGTATCGCCTGTTCGGCTTCGACGGTGTGCCGCACACAGTGTTCACGCCGGTGGAGGACGAAGGCCGTGTCGTGCTGCACGCCCGGGCGCAGAGGTCCATGGCCGCAGTCGTGCGCAGCGTGCGGGTGGCGGTGGAGGCGCGACCGCGGCTCTCCTGGCGCTGGAAGGCGCTGCGGCTCCCCGAGCGCAGCGAGCTGGCAACGCGTGCGGGCGACGATTTTGCAGCGCGCCTCTACGTGGCCTTCGACCTGAGCCTCGGCGCGCTGCCGCTCGGCACGCGTATCGGCGTTTGGCTGGCGCGCCTCGCGTACGGCGCGGATGTGCCCGCGGCAGCGCTGTGCTATGTCTGGGCGGCCCATGCGCGCGTGGGGGAGGTCGCCGCCAGCGCGTTCACCGAGCGCGTGCGCATGGTGGTGGTCGAAAGCGGTGCGGCGCACGTAGGCCAATGGCGCCACTACGATCGCGACGTGCTTGCCGACTACGCGCAAGCCTTCGGCACGGCCGCGCCGGCGGTAAGCGGCGTGGCGGTTTCCAGCGACGCCGACAACACCGGTGGCTCCGCCGAAGCGCTGTTCGGCGACGTGCGCTTTACAGTGCGCCCGACTTCCTGAGCAGCTCCGCGACGCGCTCGGCGATCAGCCGGTAGCCCTCTGCATTGGGGTGGATGGCGTCGGACTTGAGCTCCGAATTGCGCAGGATCTGCCCGATCACGCTGCCCTCGTAGGGGATGCGGTGCTGCTCGGCGATCTCGGCATAGAACGCCGGCGGCGTCACGGTGATGCCTTTCTCCGGCGTGCCGATGAGCAGCACGTCGATGCCGCGTTGCTTCGCGACCGCCACCATGGTCTGCACGTTGGCCGCGGCTTGCGCCTTGCCGAGGTTCCTCAGGAAATCGTTGCCGCCGATGCACAGCACGAGCAACTGCGGCTGGTGCTCCTCGAGCACGCCGGGCAGGCGCGCCAGCGCCCGCGCGGTGACTTCGCCGGGCACGCCCGCGCGCACCACCTTGCGCCCGATGAGGCGCTCGAGCTGCGCCGGGTAGCTCTCGCTTTCGCTCGCGCCGGTGCCGTAGGTGATGCTGTCGCCGAAAGCGAGCACCACAGCCTCGGGCGCGAGCGGTGCGAGCTTCGGCGCGTCGCCGCAAGCGGCGGCGAGCAGCGCGAGAACGACGAGGAGCGCGCGGAAAAGCGGCACGCGCTGCATGCTACACTTCCCCGCGCCACCTCGGGGGAGAGCGCAATCCGGTGAGAATCAGGAGCCCAAGGGATTTCTGGGCCGGCGTCATGTTCGCCGGCTTCGGCCTGTTCTTCGTCGCCTGGTCGTTCGCGCACTACCAGATGGGCTCGGCGGTGCGCATGGGGCCGGGCTACTTCCCCGCGGTGCTCGGCGGGCTTCTCATCGTGCTCGGCGTCATCGTGCTGCTGCAGTCGCTCACCTTCGACGGCCCGAAGGTCGAGGCGTTCCACTTCAAGCCGCTCGTCTTTGTCTGCGGGTCGGTGGTCGCCTACGGCTACCTGATGCAGCCGGGCGGGCTGGCGGTGGCCACGGCGGCGGCGGTGATCATCGGCGCCATGGCGGGCAACGAGTTCAAGTGGAAGGAAGTGCTGGTGGTCGCGCTGGTGCTGGTGATCTTCTCGTATCTCGTGTTTGTGAAGGGCCTCACGCTGCCGTTTCCGATGTGCCCGTCGTTCGTCGAGAACTGCCCGATCCGCTAGCGCGATGGAAGTCCTCGACAACCTGATCCTTGGCGCGCAGGTCGCGTTCTCCTGGCAGAACGTCCTGTACTGCCTGGTCGGCGTGCTGCTCGGCACGCTGATCGGCGTGCTGCCGGGCATCGGTCCGGTGCCGACGATCGCCATGCTGCTGCCCATCACCTTCAACCTGGACCCGACCGCCGCGCTCATCATGCTGGCGGGCATCTACTACGGCTCGCAGTACGGCGGCTCGACCACCGCGATCCTGGTCAACCTGCCGGGCGAGGCGGCGTCCGTCGTCACGGTGCTCGACGGCCACCAGATGGCGCGCCAGGGCCGCGCCGGGCCGGCGCTCGCCATCTCGGCCATCGGCTCGTTCGTCGCCGGCTGCATCGCGACGCTGGTCATCGCCACGGCCGCGCCGCCGCTCGCCGAGGTGGCGCTGAAGTTCGGGCCCGCCGAGTACTTCTCGCTCATGGTGCTGGGGCTGGTGGCGGCGACCGTGCTCGCGCACGGCTCGCTGGTGAAGGCGATCGCCATGGTGGTGCTGGGCCTCTTGCTCGGCCTGGCGGGCACCGACGTCAATTCGGGCGTGCTGCGCTTCACCTTCGGCGTCCCGGAGCTCGCCGACGGCATCGGCTTCGTCATCGTCGCGATGGGCATGTTCGGCGTCACCGAGATCGTCGCCAACCTGGAGCAGCGTGCCAAGCGCGAGGTGTTCGTCGGCAAGGTGACGCACCTGTTCCCGACCAAGGAAGACCTGAAGCGCTCGTGGGCGCCGATCCTGCGCGGCACCGCGCTCGGCTCGTTCCTCGGCATCCTGCCGGGCGGCGGCGCGCTGCTCTCGTCCTTCGCTTCCTATACGGTGGAGAAGAAGGTCTCGAAGCACCCCGAGCAGTTCGGCAAGGGCGCGATCGAGGGCGTCGCCGGGCCGGAATCGGCCAACAACGCCGGCGCGCAGACCTCCTTCATCCCGATGCTCACGCTCGGCATCCCGGGCAACGCGGTGATGGCGCTGATGATCGGCGCGCTCATGATCCAGGGCATCGCCCCGGGCCCGCAGGTGATGACCGACAAGCCGGAGCTATTCTGGGGCCTGATCGCCTCGATGTGGCTGGGCAACGCCATGCTGGTAGTCCTCAACCTGCCGCTCATCGGCATATGGATCAAGCTGCTGCAGGTGCCCTACCGGTTCCTGTTCCCCTCGATCCTCATCTTCATGAACGTCGGCGTGTTCAGCCTCTCCAACAACCCCTGGGACTGCCTGATCATGTCGGTGTTCGGCGTGTTCGGCTACATCTGCGTCAAGCTCGAATGCGAGCC
>JBFFZT010000312.1:0-3512 GCA_041568535.1 Burkholderiales bacterium
GCGCCGCGACCTCGCCGACGTCTTCTGCACCACCGCCGAAGGCGTACGCGCCGACCGCGCGCAGCAGTGGAAGCTCGTCGACCACATCGCCAAGCCGCAGGAGTTCGAGGCGAAGGTCAAGGCGCGCGCGCTCGAGCTGGCCAAGGCCTCCGACCGCCCGGGCGGCGACGGCGTGAAGCTCGCGCCGCTCGGCGAGAGCCGCCTCGTCAAGGTCGCGCTCGACGCCGCCGGCGGCACCGCCACGATCACCGTGCGCGGCCCCGACAAGGCAGCGCTGGAGCGCAGCGCCGACTGGTATCCCTTGCGCCTCGCGCGCGAGCTCGACCGCGCCATCCTCGAGCTGCGCCACAACCAGCTCGAGATCGGGCTGTGGCTCCTGAAGACCGAGGGCGATCCCGCGAAAGTCCTGGAGCTGGACGCGCTGCTGGAAAAGAACGCCAAGGACTGGTTCGTGCGCGAGACGCTCGGCTACCTGCGCAGGACCCTGGCGCGGCTCGACGTCTCCTCGCGCTCGATGTTCGCGGTGATCGACAAGGGCTCGTGCTTCGCGGGCACGCTCGCCGAGCTCGCGCTCGCCGCCGACCGCAGCTTCATGCTCGATGCCGAGGAAGGCGGCCCGACGTTCACCCTCGGCAACCTCAACTTCGGCGCCTACCCGATGGTGAACGGCGATTCGCGCCTCTCGGCGCACTACTGCGGCGATGTGCCGAAGCTCGAGCGCGGCAAGCCGCTCGAGGCGAAGGCCGCCGAGGAAGCGGGCCTGGTCACGATGGCGCCCGACGAGCTCGACTGGGACGACGAGGTGCGCATCGCGGTGGAAGAGCGCGTGAGCCTCTCGCCCGATGCGCTCACCGGCATGGAAGCGAGCCTGCGCTTTACCGGCAGGGAGAACATGCTGACGCGCGTCTTCGGGCGCCTGTCGGCCTGGCAGAACTGGATCTTCATCCGGCCCAACGCGGTCGGCGAGCACGGTGCGCTCAAGGTCTACGGCACCGGCGCGAAGGCCAAATTCAACAAGGAGCGGGTCTGATGGCATCGATCAACTACACCGACAAGATTCCCAACAACGTCAACCTGGCGAACGACCGCGCGCTGCAGCGCGCGCTCGAGCACTGGCAGCCGAAGTTCCTCGACTGGTGGAAGGGCATGGGGCCGAGCGATTTCCAGACCTCGGAGGTCTACCTGCGCACCGCCACCTCGGTCGACGCCGACGGCTGGGCCACTTACGGCGCGGTGAAGATGCCGGATTACCGCTGGGGCATCTTCCTCGCCGACGCGCAGCCCGACCGCAAGATCGGCTTCGGCGACAACATGGGCCAGGACGCCTGGCAGCAGGTGCCGGGCGAGTTCCGCTCGACGCTGCGCCGGCTCATCGTCACGCAAGGCGACACCGAGCCGGCTTCCGTCGAGCAGCAGCGCCTGCTCGGCCACACCTGCCCTTCGCTCTACGACCTGAGGAACCTGTTCCAGATCAACGTCGAGGAAGGCCGCCACCTGTGGGCGATGGTCTACCTGCTGCACGCCTACTTCGGCCGCGACGGCCGCGAGGAGGCCGAGGAGCTGCTCGCGCGCCACTCCGGCGACGCCGACAAGCCGCGCATCCTCACCACATTCAACGAGCCGATCTCGGACTGGCTGTCGCTGTACTGCTTCACCTACTTCACCGACCGCGACGGCAAGTACCAGCTGAAGAGCCTCGCCGAGTCGGCGTTCGATCCGCTGTCGCGCACCTGCCGCTTCATGCTGACGGAAGAAGCGCACCACATGTTCGTGGGCGAGACCGGCATCGGCCGCGTGGTGAAGCGCACGCTCGAAGTGATGAAGGAGCTCGGCACCGAGGATCCGGCCAGGATCCGCGCCGCCGGCGCGGTCGACCTGCCGCTGCTGCAGAAGTACCTCAACTTCTGGTGCTCCTCGTCGCTCGATCTGTTCGGCTCCGAGGTGTCGTCCAATTCGGCCGCCAACTTCGCCAACGGGCTGAAGGGCCGCCCCGACGAGTCGCAGTACGAGGACCACGTGCTGCGCGAAGCACAGTTCAAGCTCGAAACGCCGAAGGGCGTCGAGCAGGTGCCGATGCTGAACGCGCTGAACGAAGTGATGCGCGAGAGCTACCTCAAGGACTGCGAGATCGGCCTGAAGCGCTGGAACCGCGCCATCGAGCGCGCCGGCTTCGCGTTCCGGCTCTCGCTGCCCTCGCCGCATTTCCGCCGCTCCATCGGCGCCTGGGTGGACGCGCCGGTGACGCCCGAGGGCAAGCTGATCCCGCGCGAGGAGTACGCCAAGCGGCTGCACGAGTGGATCCCGTCCGAAGAGGACCGCGCGTTCGTGCGCTCGCTGATGCAGCGCGTGGTCGCGCCGGGGAAGATGGCGGGCTGGATCGCGCCGCCCGAGCGCGGCATCAACAACCTGCCGGTGGAGTACGAGTACGTGAAGCTTGCGGCCTAGTGCTTCTTGGCGCCGATCAGCACCACGGCGCCGACGACGATGAAGGCGCCCACCAGCTGGCGCGGCGCGACGCCCTGGCCGAGAATCGCCCAGCCCAGCACCAGCGCGGCGATCGGCTCGAAGTTGAGCGCCGCCGTGTTGCTGGGCGCGGCGAGCCGCGGCACCACCGTGAAGATCGACGTGATGGCGGTGCCGTAGAGCACCGTCAGCAGCGCCAGGCCGACCCACCCCGTTGCGTCCGCGGGCAGCGCCAGCGCGCCCGCGGCCGCGCCGCCCAGGCCGATCACCACCGCCGTGGTGGCCATGGTGAGCAAGGTCCGCAGCCGCCCGTCGACGTCCTGGAGGTGGCGCGTGGTGAAGAACAGCGCCAGCGCGAACGTGGTGGACGCCCCGAACGCCCAGCCCACGCCCACGCCGATTTCCGCCCAGCGCCCGGCCATGCCTTCCAGCGTGCCGAGGATGTCGAGCGCCAGCACCAGGCCGAAGAGCGCGAGCGGCATGGCGACGAGCGCGCGCCGCCCCGGGTTCTCCCCGCCCGTGGCCCAGGTGAGCAGCACGAGCAGCAGCGGGAAGGTATTGAACGCGAGCAGCGCGAGCGCCACCGGGATGGCGGCGACCGCCGAGTAGAGGCAGTAGCTCTGCACCGCCACCAGCACACCGATGCCCAGGCCGCGCACCAAGGTGGTCCTCGGCAGCGCCATGGGTATCTTCAGCAGGCGCAGCAGCGCGACCATCACCAGCGCCGTGATGCCGGAGCGCACTGCGACGGCGGCTGCGACGCTGGCGCCGTGGTCGAACGCGAGCCGCGCCGCGACGTGATTGCAGGCGAACAGCGTGGCGACCAGCATCAGCAGCGGGATGCCGACGCGCGGCGATAGAATCGCGGACATGGGCCCGGAGCTTAAGGCATGAGGCGCGCGCTGCGCGCCGCGAGTTTCGCTGCCCTGCTCGCGGCGGCGTGCGCGGCCCAGGCCTGCGAGGTGCCCGGCGACGGCACGTCGCTGCGCCGGGCGCTGCTCAAGGTCAAGTACCTGCCCGAGACCGAGCTCTGGGAGCTCGCCGCGCGC
>JBFFZT010000313.1:0-3510 GCA_041568535.1 Burkholderiales bacterium
GTGGTAGCCGCCAAACACCTCGTCGGCACCCTGCCCCGACTGCACCACCTTCACGTGGCGCGCGACCTCCTGCGACAGCAGGTAGAACGCGACGTTGTCGTAGGACACCATCGGCTCGGACATGGCGCGCACCGTCGAAGGCAGCGCATCGAGCAGGCGCGAGGACTGGATGAAGATCTTCTGGTGCTCGGTCTCGAAGCGCTGCGCCACGATGTCCGACCAACGGAACTCGTCGCCCGACTCGCCGTGCGCGCCCTCGAAGCCGATCGAGAACGTGCGCAGGTCCGCGTGCCCGGCCTCGGCGAGCAGCCCGGTGATGAGGCTCGAATCGACGCCGCCCGAGAGCAGCACGCCGACCGGCACGTCGGCGATCCTGCGGCGCTCGACCGCGAGGCGCAGCGCGGCGAGCAATTCCACGCCCCAGTCGGCGGCGCTCTTCTGGATGTCGGCGCTCGTGCGCTCGAAGGACAGCGACCAGTACACGCGCTCGTGCGCCTTGCCGTCGGGCTCGAGGGTGCGCAGCGTGCCGGGCGGGAGCTTGCGCACGCCCTTCAGGATGGTGCGCGGCGGCGGCACCACGGCGTGAAACGACATGTAATGGTTGAGCGCCACCGGATCGATCGTGGTGTCGACATCGCCCGCGGCGAGCAGCGCCGGCAGCGTGGAGGCGAAGCGCACGCGTCCTTTGCTCTCGGCGTAATACAGCGGCTTGATGCCGAGGCGGTCGCGCACCAGCGTCACGCGGCCGCTGTCGCGCTCGGCGACGGCGAAGGCGAACATGCCCTGCAGCCGCTCAGGCGCGCGCTCGCGCCAGGCGTGGAACGCCTTCAGCACCACCTCGGTGTCGCCGTCGGAGAAAAAGGCGTAGCCGAGCGCCTGCAGCTCCTTGCGCAGCTCCTTGTAGTTATAGACGCAGCCGTTGAACACGACCGAAAGCCCCAGTACCGGGTCGGTCATGGGCTGCTCGGCGCGCTCGGACAGGTCGATGATCTTCAGGCGGCGCTGGCCGAGGCCGACGCGGCCGCGCACCACGAGGCCCGCGCCGTCCGGGCCGCGCGGGGCCTGGCTTGCGTTCATCGCCTCTACGGCGGCGGCGGAAGCCATGCGGCCGTCGAACGTCAGCTCACCTGAAATACCACACATAATCAATGCCTTATGACAACAATGGAAGTGCCCGTATTTTAACGCGAAAATGATTTGAGGTCAAATCATTTGACCTGTATGCTTTCGGATATGACCGAGCTTGAGAATCGCGTGTTGGTGGCCATTCGCCGCATCGTGCACGCGGTCGACCGACATTCCAAAACCGTGGAGAAGGCCGCCGGCCTCACGCTGCCGCAGTTCGTGGTGCTGGCGGCGGTGCGCACCCAGGGCGAAGTGACGAGCGCGCGCCTGTCGGCGGCGGTGAGCCTGTCGCCCGCCACCGTCACCCTGATCCTCGACAACCTCGAGGCGCGCGGCCTGATCGAGCGCTACCGCAACCTCGAGGACCGGCGCATCGTGCATTCGCGGCTCACGCCGCGCGGCGCGGAGGTGCTCGACAAGGCGCCCGGCTTCCTGCGCGAGCGCTTCGTGCAGCGCTTCGCCAAGCTGACCCCGGCGCGACAGGAAGCCATGCTGGGCACGCTCGAGGAAGTCGCGGAGATGATGAGCGCTCCCGCCACGCCGCTGCCGACGGAAGCGGAGCTCACGGCGGAGGCGCCCGCGCTATGAGCGCACAGCCTACGGTTCGGTAACGTCGATCTTGCTGCCGGTCGAACTGAGGTAGGCGCGCAGGTTCGCCGGCTCGTAGCGCGCCGGATCACGCTCGGCGCGCGTCACCGGCGAGATGTGCACGCGCTCGAAGCCCTGCTCCTCTGCGCCGAGGGCGCGCTCCGACTTTCCCAGCAGCCGGTAGATGCCGCGGCGCGAGTCGCGCAGCTCGCCGAACTCGTCCGGGTCGATCTTCGCGCGCCAGCGCGGATCGAGCGCCAGGCCGCGCGCCTCCGCGCGCGCCGCCATCCAGTGCAGCGCGATGTCCGAGAGCCCCGTGTCCTGGTAGCCGCCGCCGACGTTGCTGTGCACGCCGGCGAACCAGGACTGCTCGAGCGCATGGCCGCGCCGCGCGCCGCTCTCGCTCTGCCGGAACAGCGTCGGCTGGAACAGCCGCCGGCACTCGTCGATCGCCACCGCGTGGCAGGCGTGCTCGACGTCGGAGCTCAGCAACCGGTCGTGAAAGCGCGATTTGCTGAACACCGAGCCGAGCTGGCCGAGGACGCCGGCGATGCCGTAGCTGCCCACCGTGTCCCAGACGCCGAGAAAGCGGATCGGGATGCGCTCGGCGCCGTGCTTCTTGCGGAACGCCTTGGCGGCCGCGGAATCCGCCCCGCCCTCCGCGCGCGACTCGCGCCGGCAGTACAGCGCGTAGGCCTCCTTGAGCGTCGCCTTGTCCGCGTTCGGCGCCAGCCCGCACTTGCGCAGCATGCCCACCGTGCGGCGCACGGTGTACGCGCCGCGCGAAAAGCCGAAGCAGTACACCTCGTCGCCGGCCGCGTAGTGGTGCGACAGGAACTCGTAGGCTTCGCGCGTGTTGTGCGCGAGGCCGATGCCGAAGGCGCCGCCGAACACCCGGTCGATGAAATCGCCCGTGCCGACGCCGCGGTCGTAGTAGGACTTCTGCACGGTGCCGTCGCTCGCCTGCGGCAGCACCCAGCGCGCAAGCTTCACCACGTTCGTGGGTCGCATCACGCCCCGGTCCTTCTGGTCCGGGGTGTTCCAGGTGCCGTCGCAGCAGACGACGAGGCGCTTCAAGCCCGTCAGGCCACCTTGATGCGCTGCACCTGCCCGCGCGAGAGCGCGCCCGCCTGGTAGTCGGCGATCGCCTGCTCGATCTCCTCGCGCGTGTTCATGACGAACGGGCCGTACTGCACCACCGGCTCGCCGATCGGCTTGCCCGCGAGCACCAGGACGCGCGCCCCTTTGTCTCCCGCGACGAGGCGCAAGCCGTCGCCCGTCGAGAGCAGCCCGGCCGCGCGGTGCGGCAGGACCTTTGCCTCCTTGCCGACCCGCGCTTCGCCCTCGTAAGCGTAGAGAAAGGCGTTGTGCTGCGCGGGCAGCGCGGCCTCGAACGCCGCGCCGGCCTCGAGGTGCACGTCCCAGTAGTGCGCCTCGGTGGTGCCGCCGTGGACCGCGCCCTGCGTGTCCTTGAAACGCCCGGCGATGACCTTCACCGATCCGCCCTCGACCGGCACCACCGGGATCTGCGCCGCCGGGATGTCGCTGTAGGCGGGCGGGCGCATCTTCTCCCTGGCCGGCAGGTTGAGCCAGAGCTGGAAGCCGCGCATGCGGCCTTCGGTCTGCTGCGGCATCTCGGAGTGGATCAGGCCGCGCGCGGCGGTCATCCACTGCACGTCGCCGGGCCCGAGGTCGCCGGTGTTGCCGCCCGAGTCCTTGTGCTGCATGCGGCCGTCGAGCATGTAGGTCACGGTCTCGAATCCGCGGTGCGGGTGCGACGGAAAGCCGGCGATGTAA
>JBFFZT010000314.1:0-3496 GCA_041568535.1 Burkholderiales bacterium
CATGTCGGCGAGCGACTGCTTGATCTCGCGGTACACCATGCCGAGGAAATTGAGCGGGATGTAGAGCTGGATCAGCAGCCCGTTCACCAGCACGAGGTCGCCGAGCGTCAGCTCGCGTGCAGCGACGCCTTCGGCGACGAGAAACATGAGCGCGGTCACCGCCAGCGCGATGATCAGGCTCTGGCCGATGTTGAGCAGCCCGAGCGACGCCTCGCTGGTGGTGGCCGCCGACTCGTAGCGCATCAGGCTCTCGTCGTAGCGGCGCGCCTCGAATTCCTCGTTGCCGAAGTACTTCACCGTCTCGTAGTTGAGCAGGCTGTCGATGGCGCGCGTGTTGGCCTTCGAGTCGAGCTCGTTGGCGCGCTTGCGGATCGCGATGCGCCATTCGGACACCAGGAAGGTGAACACCAGGTACGCGGCCACGGCGCCGAAGGTGATGGCGGCGAAGCGCCAGTCGAACTTGGCGAGCAGCACCGCTGCCACCAGCGCGAACTCGAGGATCACCGGGATGATGGAGAAGATCATGTAGTTCAGCAGCTGGCTGATGCCGCGCGTGCCGCGCTCGATGTCGCGCGTCATGCCGCCGGTCTGGCGCTCGAGGTGAAAGCGCAGCGACAGCTCGTGCAGGTGCCGGAACACCCCCAGCGCCACGCGGCGGATGGCGCGCTGCACGACACGCACGAACAACACGTCCCGAAGCTCGGCGAACAGCGTGGTCGAGAAGCGCAGCAGGCCGTAGGCGGCGAGCAGCGCGGCCGGCACCACCAGCACCGCGAGCGTCGGGTCGAGCCCGTCCACCACCTCCTTCAGCACCAGCGGCACGGCGACGTTGGCGAGCTTGGCGGCGACCAGGAACACGAGCGCGATCGACACGCGCCAGCGGTACTCCCACAGGTAGGGCAGGAGCAGCCCCAGCACGCGCCAATCGCTGCGGCGCGCGGACGGATCAGGGGCGGGGCCGGGCCGAGGGTTCGCCATGGGAAGGCGCGGATTCTAAAGCAGCCGCAAACCCACCGAACCCCTTGACGGCTAAGGGGCTCCGCTCGTATCATTCAAACGTTCGTTTGAAAGCGAGAGCCGCCATGAGCGTACGCGCCCTGAAGCCCCTGAAGGAAACCCAGACCCGCATCCTCGACGCCGCGGAAGAGCTGTTCATGCAGCACGGCTTCGAGGGCGCCTCGATGCGCATGCTGACGGCCAGGGCGGGCGTGAACCTGGCGGCGGTCAACTACCACTTCGGCTCCAAGGACGCGCTGGTCGAGGCGGTGTTCCGGCGGCGGCTCGACCCGATGAACGCCGAGCGCCTCGCCGAGCTCGACCGGCTCGAGGCCGAGGCCCCCGGCAGGACGCTCACGCCGCAGGCGATCATCCGCGCCTTCATCGGCGCGAGCCTGCGCATGATCGAAGACACGCGCGGGGGCGGCCGCACTTTCTCGCGGCTGCTCGGGCGCGCCTACACCGAGCCGGCGAAGACCATCCGCCAGCTGATCGGCCGCATGTACGCGCCCGCCATGGAGCGCTTCAAGGCGGCCTTCGTGCGCGCGCTGCCCGAGGTGCCGACCGACGAGCTGGTGTGGCGCATGCACTTCATGTTCGGCACGCTCGCCTACACGCTCGCGGCCACCGATACCGTGCAGCTCATCGCCGGCGCCAAGCCCGAGGACCGCTACGACGCACGCGTGCTCGAGGATCGACTGACCGCGTTCATGAGCGCCGGGCTGCTCGCGCCCCTGCCCGGCGCGCAGCACGTGCGTATCGCCGCCTGACGAAAGGATCCCCACCATGACCGCCTTTGCCATCGCCACGTTCGCCGCACTCGTCGCCCTCGCCGCACTGCGCGCGCCGATCTTCGTCTGGAGCGCCGCGGTCGGCGTCATGGGCGCCTCGTGGGCCGTGATGCTGGGCTTCGGCCCCGCCACCAACGCAGTGCTCGCGGCCGCGTTCCTCTTGGTGGCCACGGTGCTCACCGTACCGGCGCTGCGGCGCCGGGTGCTTAGCGATCGCGTGCTCGCCGTCTACCGCCGCATCCTCCCCGACATGTCGCCGACCGAAAAGGAGGCGATCGACGCCGGCACCGTGTGGTGGGACGGCGACCTGTTCTCCGGCCGTCCCGACTGGGAGCGGCTGCTCGCCACGCCCGCGCCGCGTCTCAGCGCCGAGGAACAGGCGTTCGTCGACGGCCCGGTCGAGGAGGCGTGCGCCATGGCGAACGACTGGGAGATCACGCACGAGCGCCACGACCTGTCGCCGCGCTTGTGGCAGTTCCTGAAGGACAAGGGCTTCTTCGGCATGATCATCCCGAAGAAGTACGGCGGCCTGGGCTTCTCGGCGCTCGCGCACTCCGAGGTGGTGACCAAGCTTTCCTCGCGCTGCAACGCGCTCGCGGTCACCGTCATGGTGCCGAACTCGCTCGGACCGGCCGAGCTGCTGCTGCACTACGGCACCCTGGAGCAGAAGAACCACTACCTGCCGCGCCTGGCGAAGGGCCAGGAGATCCCGTGCTTCGCGCTCACCAGCCCGGAGGCCGGCTCCGACGCCGCGTCCATCCCGGACTACGGCGTGGTGTGCCGTGGCGAGTGGCAGGGCAAGGAAGTGCTCGGCATGCGCCTGACCTGGGACAAGCGCTACATCACGCTCGGGCCCGTGGCGACGCTGCTTGGGCTCGCCTTCCGCCTCTACGACCCCGAGCGGCTGCTCGGCGGCGAGGAGGACCTCGGCATCACCTGCGCGCTGATCCCGACGTCGACGCCGGGCGTGAACATCGGCCGGCGCCACCTGCCGCTGAACGGCGCGTTCCAGAACGGCCCCAACTCCGGCAAGGACGTGTTCGTGCCGCTCGACTGGATCATCGGCGGGCGCGAGTACGCGGGCAAGGGCTGGATGATGCTGATGAACAGCCTCGCCGCGGGACGCTCGATCTCGCTGCCGGCCTCTTCGGCGGGCGGCGCCAAGGCGCTCGCCCGCGTGACCGGGGCGTACGCGCGCGTGCGCAGCCAGTTCAGAACGCCGATCGGCAAGCTCGAGGGCGTCGAGGAGGCGCTCGGGCGCATCGCCGCCAATGCCTACCTGATGGAGGCCACGCGCGTCATGACCGCCGGCGCCGTCGACCAGGGCGAGAAGCCCTCGGTGATCTCGGCGATCGCCAAGTACCACATGACCGAGCGCGCGCGCGCCTGCGTGAACGACGCCATGGACATCCACGGCGGCAAGGGCATCTGCCTCGGGCCCAACAACTGGGTCGGGCGCGGCTACCAGGTGCTGCCGGTGGGCATCACCGTCGAGGGCGCCAACATCCTCACGCGCACGCTGATCATCTTCGGCCAGGGCGCGATCCGCGCCCATCCCTATGTGCTGCGCGAGATGCGCGCGGCCAAGGAGCTGCGGGGGGCGGAGGCCTCGGTCGAGTTCGACGACGCGTTCACCGCGCACATCGGGCATACGCTGTCCAACGGCGTGCGCGCCTTCCTGCACGGCCTCACGCGCTCCATGTTCGCCA
>JBFFZT010000315.1:0-3491 GCA_041568535.1 Burkholderiales bacterium
CGATGCATTGGCTGCCGAACTTCTCGGCCGCCTCGCGCACGAAGTCCGGGTTGTGCACGGCGGCGGTGTTGATGGAGACCTTGTCGGCGCCGGCATTCAGGTGCCGGCGCACGTCCTCGACCTTGCGCACGCCGCCGCCCACGGTGAGCGGGATGAACACCTGCGCCGCCACCGCCTCGATCACGTGCAGCAGGATGTCGCGCTCGTCCGAGCTCGCGGTGATGTCGAGAAAGGCGAGCTCGTCCGCGCCCTCGGCGTCGTAGCGCGCGGCGATCTCCACCGGGTCGCCGGCGTCGCGCAGCGCCACGAAATTGACGCCCTTCACGACCCGGCCCGCGGTCACGTCGAGGCAGGGGATGACGCGCTTGGCGAGGCTCATGGCGTGGCCTACTTGCCGACGGCCTTGTCGGCGGCGGCCTGCGCCTTCTTGAAGTCGATCGTGCCTTCGTACAGCGCGCGCCCGGTGATCGTGCCGATCACGCCCTCGGGCACCAGCGTCTCGCACACCTCCTGCACATCCTTCAGGCTGTTCAGCCCGCCCGAGGCGATGAGCGGGATCTTGATCGCCTTGGCGAGCTTCAGCGTCGCCTCGATGTTGATGCCCGTCATCATGCCGTCGCGGCCGATGTCGGTGTAGACGAGCGCCTCGATGCCGTAGTCCTGGAACTTCTTCGCCAGGTCGATGACGTCGTGGCCGGTCATCTTCGACCAGCCTTCCACCGCGACCTTGCCGTCCTTGGCGTCCAGCCCGGCGATGATGCGCCCCGGGAAGGCGTAGCTCGCGTCCGAGAGAAAACCCGGGTTCTTCACCGCGGCGGTGCCGATCACCACGAAGGCGACGCCGGCGTCGATGTAGCTCTCGATGGTGTCGAGGTCGCGGATGCCGCCGCCGACCTGGATCGGCATCGCCTCGCCCACCGCTCGCACCATGTCGCGGATCACCTTCTCGTTCTTGGGGTGACCGGCGACGGCGCCGTTCAGGTCGACGATGTGCAAGCGCCGCGCGCCCTGCGCGACCCAGTGCTTGGCCATGGCGACGGGGTCCTCGCCGAACACGGTCGAGCGCGCCATGTCGCCCTGCTGCAGGCGTACGCAGCGGCCGTCCTTCAGGTCGATTGCCGGGATGATCAGCACGCGGTGCTACGGGAAAGCCTAGAGGGCTAGGGCCGCCATTGGACGAAGTTGGAGAGCAAGCGGAGCCCGGCGGCCTGGCTTTTTTCCGGGTGGAACTGCACGGCGAAGATGTTATCGCGGGCGATGGCGCAGGTAAAGGCGACGCCGTAGGTGCAGGTCGCCGCCGCCAGCGCACGCTCGGCGGGCTCGGGAAAGTAGCTGTGCACGAAATAAAAGCGCTCGCCGCTCGCGATGCCCGCCCACAGCGCGTGGCCGCGCGCCTGGCGCACCTCGTTCCATCCCATGTGCGGCACCTTGAGCCCCGCCATGCGCGCCGCGGGAAAGCGCGGCACCGTCCCGGACAGCAGGCCGAGGCCGGCCGCGCCGCCCTCCTCGCCGCGCTCAAACAGCATCTGCATGCCGACGCAGATGCCCAGAAAAGGCTTGGCGCGCGCCGCCTCGATCACCGCCTCGCGCGCGCCGCTCGCGGCGAGCTGGCGCATGCAGTCCGGCAGCGCGCCCTGGCCCGGCACCACGACGCGCTCGGCCGCCCGGATCGCCGCCGGGTCGGCGGTCACGGCGACGCGCGTGCCGGGCGCCACGCGCTCAAGCGCCTTCGACACCGAGCGGATGTTGCCCATGCCGTAATCCACTACAACGATCGCCAAGTTGCTCTTTCTGAAAGTTGGGCGGTGCGGCGCAGGCCGTTTCTGCGCCGCAGCGCATCGTGGTTCCTAGAGCGAGCCCTTGGTCGAAGGAATGGCGCCGGCGGCGCGCGCGTCGCTTTCGGCCGCCATGCGCAGCGCGCGCGCGAACGCCTTGAACATGGTCTCGCACTGGTGGTGCGCGTTGTCGCCGCGCAGGTTGTCGATGTGCAGCGTCACCTGGGCGTGGTTGGCGAAGCCCTGGAAGAACTCGTGCACCAGGTCGACGTCGAACTCGCCGATCAGCGCGCGCGTGAACTTGACGTGGTACTCGAGCCCCGGGCGGCCGGAGAAGTCGATCACCACGCGCGACAGCGCTTCATCCAGCGGCACGTAGGCGTGCCCGTAGCGCCGGATGCCCGCCTTGTCGCCGATCGCCTTGTGGAACGCCTGCCCGAGCGTGATGCCGATGTCCTCCACCGTGTGGTGGGCGTCGATGTGCAGGTCGCCCTTCGCCTCGATGTCGAGGTCGAGCATGCCGTGGCGCGCCACCTGGTCGAGCATGTGCTCGAGGAACGGCAGGCCGGTGGCGAGCCTGGCCGCGCCCTTGCCGTCCAGGTTGAGCTTCACCCGGATCTGCGTTTCCTTGGTGTTGCGGGTCACCTCGGCGGTGCGGTTCACAGCGCTTCTCGCATGGCGGTGAGCAGTATACGGTTTTCGTCGGGCGTGCCGACGGTGATGCGCAGGCAGTTCTCCAGGGCGGGCAGGCCGCCGGAGAAGTCCTTCACCAGCACGCCCTGCGCCTTGAGGCTATCGAACACGCGCGTCCCGGCGCCCTTGCCGCCCGCCACGCGCACCAGGAAGAAGTTGGCCGCGGTGGGATACACCGTGAGGCCGGGCAGCCGTTCGAGCTCGGGGCGCATGCGCTCGCGTTCGGCAAGCACCTTGGCCGCCTGCGCGTCCAGCACCTTCTTGTTCTCGAGCAGCTTGATCGCAATGGCTTCCGTGACGACGTTGATGTTGAAGGGCGAGCGCGCCTTGTTGAAGGCGTCGATCCACTGCGGCCGGCCGGCGACGTAGCCCAGGCGCAGGCCGGCCATGCCGATCTTCGACACCGTGCGCATCACCGCCATGTTCTCGAACTCCGCGAGGCGCGGCATGAAGGTCGCGCCGGCGAACGGCTGGTAGGCCTCGTCGATCACCACCAGCCCGGGCGCCGCGCGCACGACGCGTTCGATGTCAGCGACCGGGAAGGCGTTGCCGGTCGGATTGTTGGGGAACGCGATCCACACGAGCGCCGGCTTTTCCTTCTGCATCGCCGCGAGGAAAGCGTCGGCGTCGAAGCTGAAGTCCGCGCGCAGCGGCACGCCGACGAAGCGCACGCGGTAGAAGAAAGCGTGCATCGAGAACATGGCGAACGAGGGCACGGGCGCCATGACCACGGCGCCCTCGCGCGCGACGGTGGCGGTGATGTACTGGATGCACTCGTCCGACCCGTTGCCGAGCAGCACGTCGCAGCCCGCGGGCACCTGCATCACCTCGCGGATCAGCGCGCGCAGGCGATCCGCGGTCGGCACCGGATAGCGGTTGAGCGACAGTCCCGAGACCAGCCGGCCGACCTCCTCGGCGAGTTCCCGAGGCAGGCCGTAGGGACTCTCCATGACGTCGAGCTTTACCAGTCCCGTGGCATCGGCAACGTGGTAGGCCTGCATCGCCCGGATCTCCGGGCGCACG
>JBFFZT010000316.1:0-3469 GCA_041568535.1 Burkholderiales bacterium
GCCACCTACTGCGGCGCGCCGGCGGCGCTCGACAGCTTCAGGATCGCGAAGAAGATCCTCGCCGAGAAGCCGGCGCGCGCATGAAAGCCTGGACGCGGCGCGAATTCACCGCCGGCGCGGCGGCGCTCGGCGCGGCGGGGCTGCTGCCCTCGCGCGCGGCCGCGCAAGAGCTGCTCACGCGCGCCATCCCGGCGAGCGGCGAGCGCCTGCCGGCGGTGGGCCTCGGGACCGCGCGCGTCTTCAACGTCGGCGACGACGCGCAAAAGCGCGCCGAGCTCGCGCAGGTGCTGCGCAACCTCGTCGCGGGCGGCGGCCGGATCATCGACACCGCCACCGGCTACGGCTCTTCGGAAGCCGTGGTCGGCGACCTGGTGGCGCAGGCCGGGCTGCGCGAGCAGGTGTTCATCGCCACCAAGCTGCGCAGGCCCGACGCGGAAGAGCTGCGCGGCTCGCTCGAGCGGCTGCGCACGAAGCAGGTGGATCTCCTGTTCCTGCACAACGTGCGCGACACCAACCAGGACCTGGGGGCGTTTCGCGCCTGGAAGACCGCGGGCGCCTGCCGCTACTACGGCGTCACCTCGACCTACGAGCCCGACTACCCGGCGGTCGAGGCGGTGCTGAAGCGCGAGCGGCCCGATTTCATCGAGATCGACTACTCGATCGCCAACCGCGAGGTCGAAGCGCGCCTGCTGCCGCTCGCCGCCGAGATGCGGGCGGCGGTGCTGATCGCCATCCCGTTCGGGCGCGCGCGCCTGTTTCACGCCGTGCGCGGCAAGCGCGTGCCCGAGTGGGCGGGCGCGTTCGGCGCGGCGAGCTGGGCGCAGTTCTTCCTCAAGTACATCCTCGCCCATCCCGCGGTGACCGCCGCCATCCCGGCCACCTCCAACCCGGCGCACATGACCGACAATCTGGGCGCGCTGCGCGGGCGGCTGCCCGACGCCGCCGAGCGCCGGCGCATGGTGCAGTTCATCGAGTCGCTCTGAGGAGACCGTCATGCACGCACGCCGCAGGTTTCTCCTGTTCGCCGCCCTCGCCGCCGCGCTGCCGCACGCGGCGCGCGCCGCCGACAAGCTCAAGATCGCCACGCTCGGCGCCGGGCGCATCGGCGGCACGCTCGGCGGCCTGTGGGTGAAGGCCGGCCACCCGGTGATGTTCTCCTCGCGCCACCCGGAGGAGCTGAAGGACCTGGTCGCCGGCCTCGGCCCGCTCGCGCAGGCGGGCACGGTCGCCGACGCGATCGCCTTCGCCGACGCGGTGCTGCTCGCCGTGCCGTACCGCGCGCTGCCCGAGATCGGCAAGGCGCACGCGGACGCGCTCGCGCAGAAGGTGGTGGTGATCGACGCCTGCAATCCGTTCCCGGGCCGCGACGGCCAGATCGCGGACTGGGCGCGGCAGAAAGGCGCGGGCCTCGCCACGCAGGAGCTGCTGCCCGGGGCGAAGCTGGTGCGCGCCTTCAACGCCATCGGCTTCGCGCGCATGGGGCAGATCGGGCGCGGCAACGAGCGCGTCGGCATGCCGATCGCGGGCGACGACGCCAGGGCGATCGAGGTCGCCTCGGGGCTGATCCGCGCCATCGGCTTCGAGCCGGTGCTCGTCGGCGGCCTCGCCATGGGCCGGCACCTGATCCCGGGCACGCCGCTCGCGGGCGAGCACAGCCCGCAGGAGATCCGCAGCATCGCGGCGAAGCTGAAGTAGGAAATGAAAGGCCCCGCTCTGGGCGGGGCCTGGGGCCCGAGTCAACGGGCAGCGCCTAGTGGGCGCTCTTGTGTGCGCGGTCGCCCGCGCCTGGACCCATTTCCTCGAGGGGCGATATCCCGACGGGTGGCCGGGAATCTTGCTGTTGCCGCCGGACCCTTGCGCATTCCGGCTGCCCTCGTTGGGTCCGGTTCCAAGATAGCACTCTGCGGCGCGACGTCAACCCCGAAAACGCCTTCGCTTAACGCAGATCAAACAATCGAACCGCACCGCGCCAAGGGTTGAACTGAAGCGCGTTTGCCCCCAGTCTTGTGCGAATGGATATCACTACCCGAACCTTCGAAGCCGAGGTCCTCGAGGCCTCCAGGACCCTGCCCGTGGTCGCCGATTTCTGGGCGCCCTGGTGCGGGCCGTGCCGCGCGCTCACGCCGACGCTCGAAAAAGTCGCACAGGACTACGCCGGCAAGGTGAAGCTGGTGAAGATCAACTCCGACGACAACCAGGAGCTCGCCGCGGCGCTGAACATCCGCTCGATCCCGAACGTGATCGCCTTCAAGGACGGCAAGCCGGTGGCCCAGTTCATGGGCGCGGTGCCCGAATCGCAGGTGCGCGCGTTCTTCGACAAGCTCCTGCCCTCGCCCTCCGAGCTCGCGCTCGCCGAGGCCGAGGCGCTGTACAAGGCGGGCAAGCTGGATGCGGCCGAAGCAAAGCTCGCCGAGGTGAAGTTCGACCCCGACTGGGACGCCAAGGTCGAGGCGCTCAAGCAAGGCATCGCCATGGCGCGCCAGGGCAAGGAAGGCCCGGGCGAAAAGGAGCTGAAGGAAAAGCTCACCCGCGACCCCGCCGACCACGACACGCGCGCCGCGCTCGCCGCGCTCTACGCCGGCAAGAAGCGCTACGGCGAGGCGATGGACGAGCTGCTGGAAATAACGCGCAAGGAAAAGGACTGGAAGGAGGGCGAAGCCAAGCGCCAGCTGCTCGCGCTGTTCAACCTCGCCGCCGACCAGCCCGAGCTGGTCTCGGCGTACCGCAAGAAGCTCGCGCAGTCGCTCTACTAAATGGTGACAGTCACCATTTATTCGCTATAATCCGCCCCCTGCTGAGGAGCGCTGCGTCCCCCGTTGGTGAAGGGAGTCAGGCTCAGCAAAATCAACGGCGCTCGCATCGAAACCGGTGCGGGCGCCTTGTCGTTTCAGGGGCCCGCCGAACGTGAAAGGAGCTCCGAAATGAACGCACCCAACCCGAAGTTCTCCGACTACAAGGTCGCCGACCTCGCGCTCGCCGACTGGGGCCGCAGGGAAATCGCCATCGCCGAATCCGAAATGCCGGCGCTGATGGCGATCCGTCAGGAATTCGCCAAGCAGCAGCCGCTGAAAGGCGCGCGCATCACCGGCTCGCTGCACATGACGATCCAGACCGCGGTGCTGATCGACACGCTGAAGGCGCTCGGCGCCGACGTGCGCTGGGCCTCGTGCAACATCTTCTCGACGCAGGACCACGCCGCGGCGGCCGTGGCCGCCTCCGGCTCGCCCGTGTTCGCAGTGAAGGGCGAGTCGCTCGACGAGTACTGGGACTACACGCACCGCATCTTCGAGTTCGGCGACAAGGGCCCGAACATGATCCTGGACGACGGCGGCGACGCGACGCTGCTCGTGCACCTCGGGCAGAAGGCGGAGAAGGACCCGTCGGTGCTCGCCAAGCCGACGAGCGAGGAAGAGACCGCGCTCTTCAAGGCGATCAAGAAAAAGCTCGCCGCGCAGCCCGGCTGGTATAC
>JBFFZT010000317.1:0-3469 GCA_041568535.1 Burkholderiales bacterium
ATGGTGGTCGCGGTGCGCGCGGCAGGCGGCGTGGCCGAGGAGCGCTGCACGCCGGTGTTCATGTAGGCCTCGTTGTCGTAGCAGATGTAGAGCACGTCGTCGTTGCGCTCGAACATCCCCGAGAGGCAGCCGAAGCCGATGTCGGTGGTGCCGCCATCGCCACCCTGCGCCACGACGCGCACGTCGTCGCGTCCTTTCACCTTCATCGCCGCGGCGATGCCGGTCGCCACCGCCGCCGTGTTGCCGAAGAGCGAATGGATCCACGGGATCTGCCAGGACGTCTCGGGGTACGGCGTCGAGAACACTTCCAGGCAGCCAGTGGCGTTGGCCGCGATCAGGCGCTTGTCGGTCGCCTCCATCGCCGCATCGATGGCGTAGCGCGCGCCGAGCGCCTCGCCGCAGCCCTGGCAGGCGCGGTGCCCGGAGTTGAGCGAGTTGGTGCGCCGCAGGTTGGCCTGCACCGAACGCGCCTCGGGCGCGAGCAACCGATTGCCGACCGTGAAGGTTCCGGTCTGGTAGAACTTGACGGGCTGGGCGGTCATGGGCTGCGTCCTAGCCAGGGCGTGCGGCGACGACGCCGAGGTCGCGCAGCATCCCTTCCGCGATCGGCCCCGAGCGGCGCTGCTCGCGCTCGCGCGCGAGCGCGCGCTCGACGAGCGCGCGATCCAGGTCGAGGAAGGTGAGCGGCTCGAGCTTGCCGAGCGTGGCGGCGGCGAACACGCGCGCCAGCGAGGCCCGCGTGATCGAGCGCCCGCCCAGCCCTGCGATCACGGCATGCACCGCGTCGGGATCGCCGGTGAAGCAGGTGCGCACATTGGTGGCGACGATCCCGCCCAGTCCCACCGCGAGGCTCTTCTCGATGACGACGACGCGCTTGGCCTGCGCCAGCGCCGCGCGCACCGCCGCCTGCGGCCAGGGGCGAAAGCAGGTGACGCCGAGCACGCCGATTTTCGTGCCGTCGCGGCGCATCTCGTCCACCGTGTCCTTGATCGTGCCGAGCACCGAGCCGAGCGCGACCACCACCGTGTCCGCATCCTCGGTGCGATAGGTATGCAGGAGACCGCCGGTCTCGCGCCCGAACGCGCCGCGAAATTCCTCAGCCCAGGCCGGGATCAGCTCGAGCGCGCGCATCTGCCTGGCATGCGCGAGGTAGCGTACCTCCATGAACGCCTCGGGGCCGACCATGGCGCCGATCGACACCGGTTCCGCCGGATCGAGCACCTGGCGCGGCTCGAACGCGGGCAGCCAGGCATCCACCTGTTCCTGGGTCGGCACGTCCACGCGCTCGAAGGCGTGCGTCAGGATGAACCCGTCCATGCACACCATCACCGGCAGCGAGAGCTCCTCGCCGAGCCGGAAAGCCTGGATGTGCAGGTCGAGCGCTTCCTGGTTGTTCTCCGCGAACAGCTGGATCCAGCCGCAGTCGCGCTGGCTCATGGCGTCGGTGTGATCGTTCCAGATGTTGATCGGCGCGCCGATGGCGCGGTTGGCCACGGTCATCACGATCGGCAGGCCGAGGCCGGAGGCGTTGAACACGGCCTCGGCCATGTAGAGCAGCCCCTGGCTCGCGGTGGCCGTGTAGGCGCGCGCGCCGGCGGCGGCGGCGCCGATCGCCACCGACATGGCGGCGAATTCCGACTCGACGTTGATGAACTCGCAGGGCGCCAGCGCGCCGCGCTTCACGAGCTCGCCGAGCGCTTCCACGATGTGCGTCTGCGGCGAGATGGGGTAGGCGCAGATCACCTCGGGCCGGCACAGCGCGACCGCCTCGGCGACCGCGCGCGAGCCCTCAATCTGCCTGAGCATGGCTCGCCTCCCGCATTGCGCCGAGCACGAACGCGTGGGCGTCGCTTGCCGCGGCGACGTTGGCTTCGGCCACCTTGCCCGCGAACGTCTCGCGGATCGCCGCGGTCACCGAGTCGAGCGAGATGCGGCCCGTCACGGCGCCGAAGCCCCCCAGCAGCGCCGCGTTGGGCAGCGGCCGGCCGATGTGCTTCAGCGCGAACTCGGTCGCCGGCACCGTGCACAGGCGCTCGGCGCGGTGGCGGCGCGTGAGCTCGCCGAGACCCAGCGCCTCGAGGCTGCGGCTGGTGTTGATGAGGACGTAGCCGTCGCGCGCCAGCCCGCCGAATACGTCCACCTGGTGCAGCAGGGTCGGGTCCTGGATGATGAGCGCATCGGGCTCGAGCACCGGCTCGCGCAGCCGGATCTCCCGATCGTCGATGCGGCAGAAGGCGACCACCGGTGCCCCGGTGCGCTCGGAGCCGAAGCTCGGGAACGCCTGCGCGTGCCGGCCCTCCAGGAACGCGGCGATGGACAGCACCTCCGCCGCCGTCACCACGCCTTGCCCGCCCCGGCCATGGAACCGCACCTGAAACATGCTTCGACTTTTAGCGCCTGGTGCACCGCGTTGCTTGACATGGGTCAAACTTGCGGCCGGCTCTGGGAGAATGGCGGCATGAGTCAGGAACGCAATGTCCTCGGCGGCGAGTTGATGGCCTGCAGCTTCGCCCCGCTCACCGGGTATTTTCGCGACGGCAGCTGCGCCACCCACGGCGCCGACGGGGTCGCGCACCTGGTGTGCGTCAAGGTGACCCAGGAATTCCTCGAGTTCAGCGTCGCCAAAGGCAACGACCTGGTGACGCCGCGCCCGGAGCTGCGCTTTCGCGGGCTGCAGGCGGGCGACCGCTGGTGCCTGCACGTGCTGCGCTGGATGGAAGCCTGGCGCGCGGGCGCCGCGCCGCAGGTGGTGCTCGAGGCGACGCACGAGAGCGTGCTGGAATTCGTGCCGCTCGCCGCGCTCAAGCAGCGCGCGCTCGACCTGAACTAGCTTCTCTTTTCCAGATAGCAAGAAAGCGCACCGCGCGCCGGAATTTCAGGCTACATTTCCGCCGCCGGTTTGTGCCGACTGGGGAGGAGGCGTGGCAAGGATCGCGGAAGAGCGGCTCGACGCCGTGCGCAAGTATCTGCACCAGGTGTTTCCGGACTGGGCGCTCGCCGAGCGCTGGGACGACGACCGCGACGCGCACAGCTTCCTCCTGAAGAAGCCGCGCGAGCCGGTGCACCTGCTCAAGGTGAGCCGCGCGGTGCTCGACGACTGCGGCCCGCGCAAGATCGCCGGGCTGCTGGAAGGGCACAAGGTGGCGGTGGCGCTGCGCAAGGCGGAAAAGCACCGCCTGCTCCTGTCCGCGCGCGGGCTCGACCCGATCTAGGCGCTCGTCGTCAGGCGCGCGAGCGCCCCCCGGTCGAGGATCTCGACCTCGCGGCCCGATACCGCGATCAGGCCCTGCTCGGCGAGGCCGCGCAGCATGCGCGACAGCGTCTCCTTCTTCACCCCGAGGCGCGCGGCGATCGTAGTCTTGGTGGCGGGCAGGCGCGCGAGCCAGCGCGCCGGGTCGCCGTCGGGCTCTGCCAGCGAATCCAGGTAGCAGGCGAGGCGCTGCACGCCGCTGTGCTGCGCGCTCGCCTC
>JBFFZT010000318.1:0-3462 GCA_041568535.1 Burkholderiales bacterium
GCGATGCGCAGTCGCACCACGATCTCCTCGCGCCCCGGCAAGCGCCGCAGCGACGCTTCGGCGCGCACGCGGCTCGCGGTATCGAGCGGCTCGAACGCCACCGCCGCCGCCGCTGCGTGCCGCGCGAGCGCGCCGGTGCGCAGCCGCGCCGCCGCCGCGATCAGGATTGGCCAGCGCTCGGGCGCCCGCGCCACCTGGCCCGAATGCGCGGCGAGGGCGCGCTCCGCGGCGCGCAGGTGGCGCGCGCCGTCGGGCACGAGCGCCAGCCGCAGCAGCAGCTCGACCAGCGACGAGTTCCCCGACGGATAGGCGCCGTCGCCGCTCTCTTCGGGTGCGATGAGGAGCTCCTTTTCCGCGAGCGTCATGGCGAAGCTTCCGTCGGGGCGCGCGAAGAGCCGCACGGCATCGTCGGCAAGCCGCGCCGCGCGCTCGTGCCACAGCGTGTCGCCCGTCGCCTGCGCGAGCGAAGCGAAGCCGTTGCCCAGATGCGCGTAATCCTCGAGAAAGCCCGCGCCACGCGCTGCGCCGCGAAAGATCTCGTGGCGCAGCCGCCGGCCCGGGGCGTCGTAGGCGAGCCGCCACAGCCGCTGCGCCGCGCGCTCGGCCGCGCGCAGGTACTCGGGTCGCTCGAGGATCCCGCCGGCCACCGCGAACGCGTCGATCGCCAGGCCGTTCAGCGCGACGATGATCTTTTCGTCCCGCGCGGGCTGCTTGCGCGCCTCGCGCGCCGCGAGCAGCCGGGCGCGCTGGCGCGCCGTGCGCGCTGACAACGCCTCCGCAGCCAGGGGCGCTTGCAGCCGCAGCGCACCGCGCGCCTCGATCTCCAGCGCATCGGCCCCGCGCTGCGCTGCGAGACGCGTGAGCTGGTGCACGGCGAAGAAGCGGCGCGCGCCCGCCTCGCCCAGAACGGCGGCGATCTCCTCAGCCGTCCACAGGTAGCTCGCGCCCTCTTCGCCGGCGACCTCCGCGTCTTCGGCGGTGAAAAAGCCCCCGTCGCGCGCGGCCAGCTGGCGCAGCAGGTAGGCGGCGGTGCGCGTCGCGACGTCGCGATACAGGGGCTTGCGCGTGAGCTGCCAGGCCTCGGCGTACAGTCGCAGCAGCTGCGCGTTGTCGTAGAGCATCTTCTCGAAGTGCGGCACCGACCAGCTCGGCTCGATGGTGTAGCGGTGAAAGCCGCCGCCGAGGTGGTCGTGGATCGCGCCGAGCGCCATCGCGTCGAGCGTGGCCGTGAGCATGCCGAGCGCCTCGCGGTCGCGGCTGACGCGGTAGTCGGCCGTCAGCAGGGCGAGCAGCGGCTGCTGCGGGAACTTGGCGCCGTCGCGCCGCGCCTGCACGAAGCCGCCGTGCTGCGCGTCGAACTCGGCGCGCAGGCGGGCGCGCGCCGCGGCCAGCCACGCGGCCGTATCGACGGGCTGCGCGGCCACGCCGTCGCGGCGTTGCGCCTCGCGCATTGCCTGTTCCGTACGTGCGGCGATCTGCTCGAGCGCCGCGCGGCGCTCGGTCCAGTCGGCGTGCACGGTGCGCAGGATGCGCACGAACCCCGGGCGCCCGAAGTCGTCGTCTTCCGGCGGGAAGTAGCTGCCGGCGAAGAACGGCTTGAGGTCCGGGGTAAGGAAGACGTTGTTCGGCCAGCCGCCGCGCCCGGTCATCAGCGTGGTGGCGAGCATGTACACCGCGTCGATGTCCGGGCGCTGCTCGCGGTCCACCTTGATGTTCACGAACCAGCCGTTCATCAGCGCGGCGATCTCCGGATTCGCGTACAGCGTGCGGTTCGCGACGTGGCACCAGTAGCAGGTGCTGTAGCCCACCGACACGAAGATGGGCTTGTCCTCGCGCCGGGCCTTCTCCAGCGCTTCCGGGCCCCAGGGGTACCAGTCGACGGGGTTGTAGGCGTGCTGCAGCAGGTAGGGCGAGCCGGAGTCGATCAGCCGGTTCGGCTCGGCGCGGGTGCCGGGCGCACCCTGCCCTGCCGCCGCGAGGGCGGCGGCCGTCGCCGCCCACGCGGCAAGACCCGCGGCGAAGCGCAGAAAAGCGAGATGCATCCGGTCCCTCCGCGGCAGCTGCGGAATGCCCGCCGCCTTACCGGTAGATGCGGCGGGTGCGGATTGGTTCGTCGCGCGCCGCCCGCTCCGAGTGGCTACCCGATGATGCGCAGCGCGATGTAGGGGACGAGGCTGAAAAGAAAGATGCCCAGCTTGTACAGGCCCATGCCGGCGTAATGGATGGCGTCGAAGTGCGCCACCGGCAGCTTGAACCAGCGCGTGTGCAGCTTGCGCATCCAGTCGCGGGCGAACACGAAGAACAGGAACCAGACGAGCAGCACGGCGTAGTTGATAAGCGCGCACCAGGCAAGGAAGGCGCGGATTGTTTCCAGGGTCATGTGCGGTTCTCCTTGGCTTGCGTACTCTCGGGCACCACGATTCTGGAATCCTCGCGGTTGCCCCACTCGCCCCACGACGACACGTAGTTCTTCACCTGCGGGTACCCGAGCGACTTGAGCGCGATGAACGTGCTCGCCGAGCGGTAGCCGCCCTGGCACAGCGGAATCACCGTCTTGTCTGGCGTCACGCCCTTCGACTCGTACAACCGCCGGATCTCATCGGCCGGCCGGTACCTGCCGCGCGCATCGAGGTGCTCGCGCCAGAACACGTGCACCGCGCCCGGAATGGTGCCGACGCGCCGCGCCCGCTTCTCCGTGCCCCGATACTCGGACTCGCGCCGTACGTCGAGTACCACCTTGTCCGCATCGCCGATCGCCTCGTGCACGTCGAAGCGCGTCGCGAGCAACTGAAGATCGATCTTGCCCCTGAACGGCGGCGCGGTCGGCGGCGCCTTGGCCGGATCGACCGGCGCCGGCGCTTCCTTCACCTGCACGAGTTGTCCGCCCGCTTCAATCCAAGCCTGCGTCCCGCCATCGAGCAGGCGCACGTCGGGATGCCCGAGCACCGCGAGCAGCCACACCGCGCGCGCCGCGCGCTCGCCGGACTCGTGGTCGTAGATGACGACGGGCTTGTCGATCGACACGCCGCGCGCGCCGAACAAGACGCGGAAGATGGCGAGGAACGCGTTCAGCGGCGCTTCCGACGAGTCGTTCAGGCTGACGCCGTAGATGTCGAGGTGGGAGCTCCCCGGAATGTGGCCGAACGCGAAGTCCTCCGCGGGCCGCAGGTCGACGAGGCTCACCGCGCCGTGCCGCTCGCGCAGCTCGTGCGCGTCGATCAAGAACCGTGGGTCGGGAAAGCCCCCTACTTGCACTTAAGGTTGGCCGTCCAGTTCGCGATCGGCTTGGTGCAGTCCACCTCGTTCACCTGGCGCTGCGCGTCCATCGGCTGCGCCGGGGCCGCCTGCGGCTCGAGCCCGCGCTCGCGCGCCGCCTGGCTCCCCGCCTGCTGCGCCGCGATGAGCCCGATGCCGATCAGCGCCCACGCCGCGACGCTGCCGCTGCCGCTGTAGCCGATCGAC
>JBFFZT010000319.1:0-3459 GCA_041568535.1 Burkholderiales bacterium
CCGGCAAGGGCCCGCGCGTGTATGCCGACAACGCCGGCGTCGCGCGCTACCTGCAGCGCCTGATCGAGGTGCTGCTGCACAAGCCGTTCGCCGACGAAGCGCTGCCGGTCATCGACGCCAGGTTCGAGCGCGGCGGCGACTCGCTCAGCACCATGCAGGAGCGCATCGTCTCGCGCGACGAGGAGATCATCCTCAGCTGGTGGGACCTGATGCCGCCGTTCATCCTCACCATGCCGCCGGGGACCCTGAACCGCCCGCTGGGCGTCTACAGCACGTTCCTGCCGGCGCGCAGCGCGCAACTCTCGGTGAACGGCAAGGCGGCGACGGCCAAGGTGTTCCCGCAGGAGCGCGGCGACCGGGCGTCCTCGAGCTGCTGCCTCGCCTGGTCGGAGACCTGGACGCGTCCCAAGAAAGGAAAGCCGTGAGCGCCCTGTTCATCGTGCGTGCCCAGGTCGATCCTTCCGTGCGGGACGCGTTCGACCGCTGGTACCAGAAAGAGCACCTGCCCGATGCCCTGAAAGCGTTCAAGGCAAAGCGCGCCTGGCGCGGGTGGAGCGACACGGACCAGCTGGTGCACTACGCGTTTTACGAGTTCGAGGACATGGCGCGCGCCCGCGCCATCCCGGGCTCGACCGAGATCAAGGCATTGATCGCGGAATTCGACCGCGCGTGGGGCGACAAGGTGACGCGCTCGCGCGAGATCGTGGAGGTGGTGCAAACGCTCTGAGGCATCGCATGGCGCATGATCTGCACATCAAGAACGGCCTGGTGATCGACGGCACCGGCGCGCCGGCGCGGCGCGCGGACGTCGCCATCGCCGGCGGCCGCATCGCCGGGATCGGCAACATCGGCGACGGAGCAAAGCGCGTCATCGACGCCGAAGGGCTGGCGGTGGCCCCCGGCTTCATCGACCCGCACACGCACTACGACGCGCAGATCTGCTGGGACGGCGCGCTCACGCCGTCATCGTGGCACGGGGTGACCTCGGTGGTGATGGGCAACTGCGGCGTCGGCATCGCGCCGTGCCGGCCCGCGGCGCGCGAGATCGCCATGCGCGACTTGGTGAACGTGGAGGCGATCCCGTTCGAGGTGCTCGAGCAGGGCATTACCTGGGACTGGGAGAGCTTCCCGCAGTACGTGCAGGCCGCGGCGAAGCGCAAGCCCGCGCTCAACCTCGCCTTCCTCGCGCCGCTGACGCCGTTTCGCCACTACGTGATGGGCGAAGCGTCGATGGAGCGCGCCGCGACGGCGGAGGAAACGGCGAGGATCAAGGCCCTCATCGGCGAAGCGATGGACGCCGGCGCCTTCGGCTTCTCCAGCACGCTGCTCAACCAGCACATGGGCTACGCCGGCCGGCCGCTCGCCTGCCGCAACGCCAGCCGCGAGGAATTGAAGGCCTACTGCAACGCGCTGAAGGAGCGCGGCAAGGGCGCGATCGAGATCGCGATGACCAAGCAGATCGGCGTGATGGACGATCCCGAGCTGGAGCTGCTCGACTTCATGCTCGCGGAGAGCGCGCGCCCGATCACGTTCATCGCCATGTTCGACCGCGACGACATCTCGGAGGCGGTGCGCACCTCGCTCAGGAAGGCCGCGCCGATGATCGCGCGCGGCGCGCGGCCGCAGACGTCGCCCCTGCCGCTCACGCGCGAGATCAACATGCGCAACCCCTTCTCGTTCGCCGGCTTCCCGTCGTGGAAGCGCGTGTTCGAGGACAAGTCGAAGGCGGCGCAGGCGGCGGTGTACCGCGACCCGGCGTTTCGCGCGCAGTTCCGCGAGGAGCTCAAGCGCCCCGCGGGCTTCGGCAACTGGGAGCGCATCACGGTGCACGAAGTGAAGTCTGCGGCACTGAAGCCGCTCGAAGGGCAGTCGGTGGCCGAGGTCGCGAGAGCGCAGGGCAAGGACCCGGTGGACGTGTTTCTCGACCTGACGCTCGCCGACGACCTGGAGAACGAGTTCACCATGACCTCGTTCAACAACCGCCCCGACCGCATGGCCGAGATCCTCAACAACCCGGCGATGCTGCTTGGCCTCGGCGACGGCGGCGCGCACCTCGACATGCTGTGCGACTCGGGCTACCCGACCTACGTGCTCGGCACCTGGGTGCGCGAGCGCAAGGTGCTGACCCTCGAGCACGCGGTGCAGCGCATGACGTCCGACCCCGCGGATTTCTTCGGCATCAAGGACCGCGGCCGGCTGCTGGAGGGACTGGCCGCCGATGTCACGATCTTTGATCCCGCGACCGTGGGCTCGCTCGGTCGCCCGGAGCGGCGCTACGACCTGCCCGGCGGCGCGAAGCGCATGGTGATGCGCTCGCAGGGCATCGCGTACACGATCGTGAACGGCGTGGTCACATGGGAGAACGGCGCGCTCACCGGCGCTGCCGCGGGGACGGTGCTTCGCTCCTGAGCTGTAAGGCGGGCTGCGCGCGGGCGACTACCCAGAACGAACCGCAGCGAGGACACCATGCCGCCGCAGGACAGGTACCCGGAAGTCGTGATGCCGAAGATCCCGCCACAGCGCAGGCTCGGCGGGCAGAAGGCGCTGGTCACCGGTGCGAGCTCCGGCATCGGGCGCGCGGTCGCGCTCCATCTTGCGGGCGAGGGCGCCGAGGTCGCGGTCAATTACGTCTCTGACGACAAGGCGGCGCAGGAGGTCGTCGAAGAGATCGCGCGCGGCGGCGGCAAGGCGCTCGCCGTGCAGGCCGACGTGTCGAAGGAGGCCGAGGTGCAGGCGATGTTCAGAAAGACCTGCGAGGCATTCGGCACCGTCGATATCTTGGTGAACAACGCCGGTCTGCAGCGCGACGCGCCCTTCGACCAGATGACGCTCGAGCAGTGGAACACGGTGATCGGGGTCAACCTGACGGGGCTGTTCCTCAGCGCGCGCGAGGCGGTGCGCGAGTTCAAGCGCCGCGGCGTGCGCAAAGAGGTCTCCTGCGCGGCGGGCAAGATCGTGGTGATCAGCTCGGTGCACGAGCTGATCCCCTGGGCCGGGCACGTGAACTACGCGGCGTCCAAGGGCGGCGCGATGCTGCTGATGAAGAGCATCGCGCAGGAAGTGGCGCCGTTCCGCATCCGCGTGAACAGCGTCTCGCCGGGCGCGATCCGCACGCCGATCAACCGCGACGCGTGGTCGACCCCGCAGGCCTATGCCGAGCTCCTGAAGCTGATCCCGTACAAGCGCATCGGCGAGCCCGAGGACATCGCGCGCTCGGTGGCGTGGCTCGCCTCCGACGAGGCGGACTACGTGCACGGGGCGAGCCTCTACGTCGACGGCGGCATGACGCTTTATCCCGGATTCGCGGCGGGCGGCTAGCGGCGCGAGGCAGAATAGGGGGATGAGCGAGGCTCCCCCGCGCCTGGATACGCTGCTCGCAGCCGCAGCCGAGCGTCACGCGGCGCGCGAAGCGCTCGCGGGCGAGCAGCCGCTCAGCTACGCGCAAATGCTGGCGCAAGC
>JBFFZT010000320.1:0-3440 GCA_041568535.1 Burkholderiales bacterium
CGAAGTCAGCCTGCACATGGCGTTCGTCGAAGCGCGCCAGAAGCGGCACGAGTTCATCACCGTCGAGCACCTGCTGCTGGCGCTGCTGGACAACCCGACCGCGGCCGAGGTGCTGCGCGCCTGCGGCGCCAATCTGGACGAGCTGCGCAAGAGCCTCACGCAGCACGTTGCCGAGCAGACGCCGCGCATCGCCGCCGACCGCGAGGTGGACACGCAGCCCACGCTCGGCTTCCAGCGCGTCATCCAGCGCGCGATCCTGCACGTGCAGTCCTCGGGCAAGAAGGAGGTCACCGGCGCCAACGTGCTGGTGGCGATCTTCGGCGAGAAGGACTCGCACGCGGTGTACTTCCTGCAGCAGCAGGGCGTGACGCGCCTCGACGTCGTCAACTACATCTCGCACGGCATCACCAAGACGCCGCAGCCGCACGCCGGCAAGGCCGAGCAGGAAGCCGGCGAGGAGACGCAGGCCGAGCCCTCCAACAGCCCGCTCGACAACTACACGCAGAACCTGAACGCGCTGGCGCTCGCCGGCAAGATCGACCCGCTGATCGGCCGCGAGCGCGAGCTCGAGCGCGTCATCCAGACGCTGTGCCGCCGGCGCAAGAACAATCCGCTGCTGGTGGGCGAAGCCGGCGTCGGCAAGACCGCGATCGCCGAGGGCCTGGCGCGCCGCATCATCGAATCGAGCGTGCCCGAGCTGCTGGCGCGCAGTACGGTGTACGCGCTCGACATGGGCGCGTTGCTCGCCGGCACCAAGTACCGCGGCGACTTCGAGCAGCGCCTGAAGGCGGTGCTGAAGCAGCTGGTGGACAACCCGAACGCGATTCTTTTCATCGACGAGATTCACACCGTGATCGGCGCCGGCGCCGCCTCGGGCGGGACGCTGGACGCCTCCAACCTGCTCAAGCCGGTGCTCTCCACCGGCCAGCTGAAGTGCATCGGCGCCACCACCTACATCGAGTACCGCGGCGTGTTCGAGAAGGACCACGCGCTGTCGCGGCGCTTCCAGAAGATCGACGTGGTCGAGCCCTCGGTCGACGAGACCGTGGAGATCCTCAAGGGACTGAAGACGCGCTTCGAGGCGCACCACAGCGTCAAGTACACGGCGACGGCGCTCAGCTCGGCGGCCGAGCTGTCGGCGCGCTACATCAACGACCGCCACCTGCCCGACAAGGCGATCGACGTCATCGACGAGGCGGGTGCCGCGCAGCGCATCGCGCCCAAGAGCCGGCAGAAGAAGGTCATCGGCAAGGGCGAGATCGAGGAGATCGTGGCCAAGATCGCGCGCATCCCGCCGCGCAGCGTCTCCAGCGACGACCGCGGCGCGCTCGCCAAGCTCGACCGCGACCTCAAGGCCGTCGTCTTCGGCCAGGACCGGGCGATCGACGCGCTCGCCTCGGCCATCAAGATGGCGCGCTCGGGCCTGGGCAACCCGCAGAAGCCGATCGGCAGCTTCCTCTTTTCCGGCCCCACGGGCGTCGGCAAGACCGAGGTCGCGCGCCAGCTCGCCTACTGCATGGGCATCGAGCTGATCCGCTTCGACATGTCCGAGTACATGGAGCGCCATGCGGTGAGCCGCCTGATCGGCGCGCCGCCGGGCTACGTCGGCTTCGAGCAGGGCGGCCTGCTGACCGAGGCGATCACCAAGAAGCCGTACGCGGTGCTGCTGCTCGACGAGATCGAGAAGGCGCACCCGGACATCTTCAACATCCTGCTGCAGGTGATGGACCACGGCACGCTGACCGACAACAACGGCCGCAAGGCCGATTTCCGCAACGTGGTGATCGTGATGACCACCAACGCCGGGGCGGAATCGCTCACCAAGAACGCGATGGGCTTCACGCCCTCGGTCACGGCGGGCGACGAGATGGAGATCATCAAGAAGATGTTCACCCCCGAGTTCAGGAACCGCCTGGACGCGGTGATCTCCTTCAGCGCGCTCGACCACGACGTCATCATGCGCGTGGTGGACAAGTTCCTGATCCAGCTCGAAGAGCAGCTGCAGGAGAAGAAGGTCGAGCCGACCTTCACGCAGAAGCTGAAGGAGCATCTGGCGAAGAAGGGCTTCGATCCGCTGATGGGCGCGCGCCCCATGGCGCGGCTGATTCAGGACACCATCCGCCGCGCGCTCGCCGACGAGCTGCTGTTCGGCAAGCTCGCGCACGGCGGCAAGGTGACGGTCGACGTGGACGACGCCGGCAACGTGGCGCTGCAGTTCGAGGCCCAGGCGCCGGCGCCCCCGCCGCCCGCCGCCAAAGAACCGGTGGCCTGAGCCCCGCGTCCGGCGCGGCTGTGCGCCGGGTTGCGCCCCGTCAATCGTCGGCGTCGATTGCCTTGACAGACGCCTCGAGTCGATCCGAGACTTCCTAGCGTAACCGTCGATCCCCGGGAGGAGGTTCCGTATGCGAATCGCTCTTATCTGCGCGGCCGCGCTCGCCGCCGCGCCCCTAGCCGCCGGCGCGCAGGACGCCGGCACCCAGCTGGCCGCCTCGTGCGCCATGTGCCACGGCACCGCCGGCCACAGCGTCGGCGGCAACGAGTCCCTCGCCGGCATGCCGAAGGACGAGCTGGTGCGCAAGTTCAACGAGTTCCGCTCCGGCGCGAAGCCCGCGACCGCCATGCACCAGATCGCCAAGGGCTACAGCGAGCGTGAAGTCGAGCAGATCGCCGCGTACTTCGCGGCGCAGAAGAAGTAGGGGGACCCCATGCACAAGACTTTCGATCGACGCGACTTCCTCAAGCTGAGCGGCGCCGCGGCGGCGCTCGCCGCCACGGGCTGCGCCACCAATGGCGGCGCCAAGGCACGCGTGGTGGTGATCGGCGGCGGGTTTGGCGGCGCCACCGCCGCCAAGTACATCCGCATGTGGGGCCCCGCCATCGAGGTGGTGATGGTGGAGCGCAACATCGATTTCGTCTCCTGCCCGATCTCCAACCTGGTGTACGGCGGCTCGAAGACCATGGCCGACATCACGTACGGTTACAGTGGCCGTGCGCGCTACGGCGTCCAGGTGGTACGCGACGAGGTGACGGCGGTGGACGTCGGCGCCCGGTCCGTGCGGCTCGCCCGCGGCGGCGACCTGAAGTACGACCGGCTGGTTGTCTCGCCGGGGATCGATTTCATGTACGAGCAGATCGCGGGCTACGAGGCGGCGATGAGCTCGGGCCGCGTGCTGCACGCCTGGAAGGCGGGGCCGGAAACCGTGGCCCTGCAGCGGCAGCTCGCCGAAATGCCGCACGGCGGCGTGTACGTGCTGTCGGTGCCGCTGGCCCCCTATCGCTGCCCGCCGGGACCGTACGAGCGTGCGAGCCAGGTGGCGCAGTATTTCAAGAAGCACAAGCCGCGCGCCAAGGTGCTGATCGTGGACGCGAATCCCGACGTCACGTCGAAGGGCGGGCTGTTCAAGAAGGCGTGGGCCGATCTGTATCCGGGCATGATCGAG
>JBFFZT010000321.1:0-3422 GCA_041568535.1 Burkholderiales bacterium
AGTGGTGCGCCAACACGAACGATGGCGCCAGAGCCAGGAACAGGGCGACGAAAGTTTTCACGATCGGGCCTCCGCAGCCAAGTATAGGCCCGAAAAGCCGGCTATGCGACCGCCGAGAGTCTTCCAGGACTCCTGCGCGGCCCGAACGGCTTGCCGAACTTCTTGTAGCGCCCTGGCAACCGCGTGCCGCAGTTCAGGCAGGCACCCTCTGCCGACAGCCGGTACACATTAATGCGATACCAGTCGCGCACGATCACGGCTTCGCCGCACGACGGGCAGGACGTCGTCCCGCCCTTCGCATCGTGCACGTTTCCCGTATAGACGTAGCGCAGCCCGGCGCGCAAAGCGATGTCGCGCGCGCGCGTCAGCGTCGACCCCGGCGTCGCCGGCACGTCGGTCATCTTCCAGTCCGGATGGAACGCCGTGAAGTGCACGGGCACGTCGGGCCCGAGGTTCTCGAAGATCCACTTCGACTCCGCCTCGAGCTCGGCATCCGAATCGTTCTTGCCGGGAATCAGCAGCGTGGTGATCTCCGTCCAGACGTCGGTCTTCTTCACGAGGTAGACCAGCGTCTCCAGCACCGGCTGCAGATGCGCTCCGCACAGCTTGAAGTAGAAATCGTCGGTGAACGCCTTCAGGTCGACGTTCGCGGCGTCCATCTTCGCGTAGAACTCGCGCCGCGGCGCGGCGTGGATGTAGCCGGCGGTCACCGCCACGTTCTTCACGCCCTTCTCGCGGCAGGCGTCGGCGATGTCCATCGCGTACTCGGCGAAGATCACCGGGTCGTTGTAGGTGTAGGCCACCGAGGCGCAGCCCAGATCGGCAGCCGCCTTCGCGATCGTCGCGGGCGAAGCCGCGTCCTGCAACCGGTCGAGCTCGCGGCTCTTGGAGATGTCCCAGTTCTGGCAGAACTTGCAGGCGAGGTTGCACCCGGCGGTGCCGAAGGACAGCACCGAGGTCCCCGGGTAGTAGTGGTTGAGCGGCTTTTTCTCGATCGGATCGACGCAGAAGCCCGAGGAGCGGCCGTAGGTGGTGAGCACCATGCGCCCGCCTTCCATCTTGCGCACGAAGCACAGCCCGCGCTGGCCCTCGTGCAGGCGGCAGTCGCGCGGGCACAGGTCGCACTGGATGCGGCCATCCTCCAGCGCGTGCCACCAGCGGCCGGGAACCGACGTTTCTAGTGCGGGGCGGGCTGCGTCCACTTGATCACCCGATAGCGCCACAGCTTGCAGCGCGCAAGGCGGGTATCAGCTGGGATGCCGGCTTTGCGCATGAGTTCCGCAAGGAAGGCGCGCGTTTCGGGCAATCCCTCCCAGACCTGGGGCAGGAAGGTGCCGCGCCGGCCCTCGTACTCCAGGATCACGCCGTCCTCGCCGGGGCGCAGCTGCGCGAGGAGCTCGGCCTCGTCCCCGAAGCGCAGCGGCTTGGGCGCGGACAGCACCGACACTTCGAGCGCGCAGCGCACCCACTCCGCCGCTGCGAGCGGCGAAAAGCGCGGGTCGCGCAGCGCCGCGCCCACCGCGTTCTCGGCCACGTCCACGCCGAGGCCGCGCGTCGGCGCGAGGCTGCCGATGCAGCCGCGCAGGCGCCCTTCCAGGTGCAGCGAAACGAAGCTCGCCCCGGGCCGCGCCAGCCAGGGCGCGACGTCGGTGCGCGGCGGCGTCGCGGCGAGGCCCAGCTTGTGCCCGATCGAGCCGCGCGCGATGCCGAGCAGCGTATCGCCGGTCTCCTGCAGCGGCACGCGCTCGCCCTCGTACAGGGCGAAGGCGGAGTAGCCCACCACGCGGTCCTTGCCGCCCGCGGTGTCGCCCGAGTTGTTGGCGCCCAGCAGCCGGATCGACAGGCCGTGCGCGCGCGCCGCGGCCAGAAAGCCGTTCAGCGGCGTCGCGCCGCAGGCTTCCTCGTGGTTGATGTCGGTGTCGAACGAGGCGATGCGCGCGAGCGTCGCCTGGTCGATGGCGCGCGCCTCCTCGTAGGGATGGTAGTGCGAGAGGTCGGTCGAGATCACGAACAGCGTCTCGGGCCCGCCCCAGAGCCGCTCGATCACCTCGCGCACTTCCTGCGGCTTCGCGTCGCCCACGGCGAGCGGCACCAGCGCGAACTCGCCCAGCATTCTCTGCAGGAACGGCAGCTGCACCTCGAGCGAATGCTCCATGGCGTGCGCCGCGGTGCTGGTCACGACCTGGCGCAATGGCGCCAGCGCCTGCACGGCCTCGGCGTCCACCGGGACGCGCCCGAGCGGCGTGTCGAAGGCCTCGACGCCGGGCAGCGCGAGGCCCCTCACCGGCACGCGGTGCACCGGGCCGAGCAGCACCACGCGCTTCACGATGCCGCGCGCCGCGGCGAGCTCGTCGTAGGCGCGCGCTGCCACCGGGCCGGAGTAGATGTAGCCGGCGTGCGGCACGATGAGGGCCTTCGGATGCCCGAAGCGCGGCGCAAGGTTCTCCACGCCGTCGAGCAGCTCGGCGACTTCCCGCTGCAGCTCGCGCGCGTCGCGCGGGTAGAACATGCCCGCCACGGCGGCGGGCCGGACCTGGCTCACAGCGCCTCCAGTACCCTCTCCAGGGCGTGGATGACCGATTGACGGCGCACGCTCTCGCGATCGCCGTCGAAGCGCTTCGTCTCACTGGTGATCTTACTCCCGTGCGCCCAGGCGAAGCACACCATGCCGACCGGCTTGTCCCTGGTGCCGCCGGTGGGCCCGGCGACGCCGGTGATGGCAAGCGCCACCTGGGCGCGGGCGCGCCGGACCGCCCCGGCCGCCATCTCGCGCGCGGTCTGCTCGCTCACTGCGCCATGCTCGCGCAGCGTTTCGTCCGCCACCCCGAGGTCCTCACGCTTGGCGTCGTTCGAGTAGGTGACGTAGCCGCGCTCGAACCAGTGGGAGCTGCCGGGAACGGCGGTGAGCGCCATTGCCACCCAGCCGCCGGTACAGGACTCGGCGGTGGCGAGCCTGAGGCCCCGCGCCTTCAGCGCTTCGCCGACCCGGCGCGCGAGATCGTTCACGGAAAGAGAAACCTCTTGGCGACCGCGAGCACGAGCAGCGTGTAGCCCGCGGCGAGGATGTCGTCGAACATGACGCCGAAGCCGCCCTTCATGCGCCGCTCGAGCTGGCGGATCGGCGGCGGCTTGACGACGTCGAACAGGCGAAACAGGAAGAACGCCGCCGCCTGCCAGGCCCACCCCGGCGGCGCGATCGCCAGCACGAGCAGGAACGCGACCACCTCGTCCCAGCACATGGCGCCGTGATCGGCGATGCCGAGGTGCCGCCCGGTGAGGTCGCACGCCCAGACGCCGACCGCGAACAGGAACGCCAGGATCCCGAACAGCACGAGCGGGGGATACGCCGGGCCGATCAGCCACCAGATCGGAAAGGCGAGCAGCGTGCCCACGGTGCCGGGCGCGAACGGCGAGAGTCCGGC
>JBFFZT010000322.1:0-3415 GCA_041568535.1 Burkholderiales bacterium
GCGCGGGCCAGCCCACCTCGCGCAGGACGTGCGCAAACGCGCCGCTCCGCTTGCCGCCGCGCCAGCAATACACGAGCGGCCGCCACTGCTTCGCCTTGCCGGCAAGCGCGGTTTCCAGGTGGCGCGCGATGTTGCGCGCGACGAGTGCCGCGCCGAGGCGCTTCGCCTCCATCGGCGATGCCTTGTACAGCGTGCCGATGCGTGCGCGCTCCGCGTCGTCGAGCACCGGCAGCGACAGCGCGCCCGGAACATGGTCCAGCGCGAACTCGGCCGGCGAGCGCGCATCGATGATCGCGTCGAACGACGTAAGGATCGACGGCTGCATGGCGACCGACTGCGATGGCGCTTTCATCGTCTGGAATTTTACGCCCCGTGACGAGCGAGCCGGATCCGCGCCGCGCACTCGAGCAGTACCGCCGCCACGCGCGCGGCTACGACGCGAGCGCGCGGCGCACGATGCCCCTGCGGCGGCGCGCGATCGACGGGCTCGAGCTCGCGCCCGGCGCGCGCGTGCTGGACGTCGCCTGCGGCACCGGGCTGTCGCTGCCGCTGCTCGCCGAGCGCGTCGGCGCGTCCGGGCGCGTGGTCGGCGTCGAGCTCAGCCCCGAGATGCTGGGTCAGGCGCGCGCGCGCGTCGCGCAGGGGCGCTGGCCGCAGGTGACGCTGGTGGAGGCGTCGATGGAGGAGGCGCTGCTCGAAGGCCGGTTCGACGCGGTGCTGTTCAACTACACGCACGACGTGCTGCAGTCGCCGCGCGCGCTGGCGAACATCTTCGCCCACGTGGCACCCGGCGCGCGCGTCGTCGCCGCGGGCGTGAAGCACCCGCCGGCGTGGCTGTTTCCCCTGCGGCTGCTGCGGCTGTGGAATGCGCGGCCGTACCTCACGACGTTCCGCGGGCTGGACCGGCCCTGGGCGCCGCTCGAGCCTTATGTCGAGGGAATGCAGGTGGAACCGGTGCTGTTAGGTACCAATTACATTGCGCGCGCACGCGCGAGGAAGCTCACATGAGATCAGGGTTGTTGCTGGCCGTACTGCTGCTCGCCGGTTGCGGCACCGTGCACAACACGGTGCGCGACGGCGCGGACGAGCGCCTCATGCTCCGCGGCAACGATGCGGTGGCCTATTTCACCGAAGGCAAGCCGGTGCCTGGCGATCCCGCGCTCAGGTCGATCTACGATGGCGACACGTACCGCTTCGCCTCCGCGCGCAACAAGCAGATGTTCGATGCCGATCCGGCGAAGTTCGCCCCGGCCTACGCCGGCTTCTGCGCGAGCGGCGCGCCCTATGCGCTGAAGGCGAACATCGGCGCGCGCGTGCACACCATATACAAGGGGCGGCTGTACCTGTTCGGCAGCGAGCGCAGCCGCGCCAACTGGCTGATAGATGCGGAGGACAACGTGCGCCTGGGCGACGCCTACTGGGAGCAGGAGACCCGGGACATGCCGCATCGCATCCAGAACTGGAAGCGCTACGTGTTCAAGGTGCCGCACTACAAGACCGACGACGAGCTCGACGCCGAGCGCCGCCGGCGCGGCTTACGGTGACTTGAGCAGCGGCTGCAGCGCCTTCCAGACGTTCTCGAGCAGGAGCGGCTGCGCGTCTTCGTTCGGGTGAATGCGGTCGGGCTGGAACAGCCGCAGGTCCTCGGCCATGCCCTCGAGCAGGAACGGCACCAGCGCGGTCTTGCGCGCGCGCGCCAGCTGCGCGAAGGCCGCCGCGAAATCCTCGGTGTACTCCGGGCCGTAATTGGGCGGCACGCGCATGCCGACGAGCACCACTTGCGCGCCCGCCTTGTGCGACATGCCGATCATCGCCGCCAGGTTCTTGCGCATCTGCGCCACCGGCAGGCCGCGCAGGCCGTCGTTGGCGCCGAGCTGGAGGATCACCACCGCGGGCTCGTGCTGCGCCAGCGCGCGCGGCAGGCGCGACACGCCGCCCGAGGTGATCTCGCCCGAGATGCTGGCATTCACGACGCTATAATCGGGGTGCTTGCGCTGCAGTCGCTCTTCGAGCAGCGCCACCCAGCCGCGCTTGGCGGCGATGCCATAGGCGGCCGACAGGCTGTCGCCGAACACGAGAATCGTCTTCCCCCATGCCCCGAATGAAAGGCACATGAACAAGCAGGCAACGAGCGTTCTGGCGGCGCGGGGCATCGGCAAGACGGTGAAAAGCGGCGAGGCGGACCTGGTCATTCTCCGCGAAATCGACCTCGCCGTCATGCCGGGCGAGGTGGTGGCGATCGTCGGCGCCTCGGGCTCGGGCAAATCCACGCTGCTCGCGCTGCTCGCGGGCCTGGACACGCCCACCACGGGCTCGGTCGAGCTCGCCGGCGCGGACCTGTTCGCGCTCGACGAGGACGCGCGCGCCGAGTTGCGCGGCCGCACGGTCGGCTTCGTGTTCCAGTCGTTCCAGCTGCTGCCCTCGCTCACGGCGCTGGAGAACGTCATGCTGCCGCTGGAGCTCGCCGGCCGCGACGACGCCGAGGACGCGGCGCGCGAGATCCTGGCGCGCGTCGGCCTGGCCGAGCGCCTGCACCACTATCCCAAGCACCTCTCTGGGGGCGAGCAGCAGCGCGTGGCGCTCGCGCGCGCCTTCGTCGTGCGCCCGCAGGTCCTGCTCGCCGACGAGCCCACGGGCAGCCTCGATGCCGAGTCGGGCGATGCGGTGATCGAGCTGCTGTTTCAGCTCAACCGCGAGGCGGGCACCACGCTCGTCATGGTGACGCACGACGAGCACCTGGCGCAGCGCTGCACGCGCATCGTGCGCCTGGTTGCCGGCCGGATCGCCGACTGATGCCGCTCGCGCTGCGCATGCTGGGGCGGGACTGGCGCGCGGGCGAGCTGCGCGTGCTCGCCGCGGCGCTGGTGGTGGCGGTGGCGAGCATCACCAGCGTCGCCTTCTTCGCCGACCGCGTGAGCCGCGCGCTGGTGCGCGACGCGCACCAGCTGCTCGGCGCCGACCTGGTGCTGGTGTCGGATCACGCATGGCGGGCGGAGATCGGCGACGAGATCGCGCGCCGCGGCCTGCAGCGCGCCGACGCGGTGAACTTCATCAGCATGGCGCGCGGCGACGCCGGCAGCCAGCTCGCCGGCGTGAAGGCGGTGACCTATAACTACCCGCTGCGCGGGCGGCTGCGCATCGCAGCCGCGCCCAATGCGCCGGATGCGCCGGCGGCCACGGGCCCCGAGCGCGGCAGCGTCTGGCTCGATGAGCGGCTGGTGAACGCGCTCGGCGCGCCGGTCGGCGCGCGCCTCAAGCTCGGCAACGCCGAGTTCACGGTCGCGGCGGTGATCACGCTCGAGCCCGAGCGCGGCGCCAACTTCTTCAATATCGCGCCGCGCCCTCCTGCCGTCGCAATCGTCTTGTAGTCGGGGAACGGGTGGATCTCGAGCACGAACGCGCCGTCGGCGATCCA
>JBFFZT010000323.1:0-3414 GCA_041568535.1 Burkholderiales bacterium
GAGGGTGACGAGCGCCCCCTTGGCGCGCAGCATCGGCAGGGCGGCCTTGGCGAGCGCCGGAAAGCTGTAGGCCGAGACATCGTGCGCGGTGCGGAACGCCTCGCGCGACAGGCCGTCGAGGAAATCCCCGGCAATGGCCTCGCGCGGCGCGAACGCGATGGCGTGCACCAGCCCGTCGAGGCCGTCCCAGCGCTTGCCGAGCGCGGCAAACAGCGCCGCGATCTGCGCGTCGTCGCCGACGTCGCAGGCGAGCGCGATGTCCGAGCCGAGCTCGCGCGCCATCTCCTCGACACGGTCCTTGAAGCGCTCGTTCTGGTAGGTGAAGGCGAGGGTCGCGCCCTCGCGCCGCGCCGCCTTCGCGACGCCATAGGCGATGGAGCGGTTGCTGAGCAGTCCGGTGACCAGAATCCTGCGGCCGTCGAGGAGCCCCATGGTGCGCCGATTATACTTGCGCGATGCGCCCGATCCTGCTGCTGCTGGCGTGCCTCGCCGCCGGCTGCGCCGACGTCTGGAACGATCCCTATCCGGCGTCGGACCGCGGCAAGAATATCCTGTATTCGGCGTTCACCGAGCGCCCCAAGCACCTCGACCCGGTGCAGTCCTACACCGAGGACGAGGCGCGCTTCACGCAGCAGGTGTACGAGCCGCCGCTGCAGTACCACTACCTGAAGCGACCCTACGAGCTGGTGCCGCTCACCGCGCTCGAGGTGCCGAAGGCGGTGCCGGCGCCGGGCGGCGGCGTCGTGTACACGGTGCGCATCAAGCGCGGCATCCTGTACCAGCCGCATCCCGCGTTCGTGCCTGCGAACCACGGCCTGGCGCCGGCGCGCATCGCCGGCCTGCGCACGCCCTACGAGCTGCCCGCGGCGACGCGCGAGCTCACTGCCGACGACTACATCTACGAGATCAAGCGCCTCGCCAGCCCGCGGCTGCATTCGCCGATCCTCGGCCTGATGGCCGAGAAGATCGTGGGCTTGAGCGAGTTCGCCGAGCGGCTGAAGAAGTTCGACACGCGCAAGCAGGACTGGCTCGACCTGCGCAAGCACCGGCTGGAAGGCGTGGAGAAGGTGGACGACACCACCTATCGCGTGCGGCTGAAGGAGCCCTATCCCCAGTTCGTGTACTGGCTGGCGATGCCGTTCTTCGCCCCGGTGCCCTGGGAGGCGGAGAAGTTCTTCTTCCAGCCCGGCATGGCGGAGAAGAACTTCACCCTCGACTGGTGGCCGGTGGGCACCGGCGCCTACATGCTCACCGAGAACAACCCGAACGCGAAGATGGAGCTGGTGCGCAACCCGAACTTCCGCGGCGAGCCGTATCCGACCGAGGGCGAGCCGGGCGATGCCGCAGCCGGGCTGCTGCGCGATGCGGGCAAGACGATGCCGTTCGTGGAGCGCGTGGTGTACTCGCGCGAGAAGGAAAGCATCCCGTACTGGAACAAGTTCCTGCAGGGCTACTACGACTCCTCGGCGATCCCGAGCGACACCTTCGACCAGGCGGTGCGCGTGGCGGTGGGGGGCGAAGTCGGGCTGACGCAGGAGATGCAGGACCGGGGCATCAAGCTGCGCACCTCGGCCGACGTCACCATCCTCTACCTCGGCGTGAACTGGCTCGACGACGTGGTCGGCGGCGACTCGGCGCGGGCGAGAAAGCTGCGCCAGGCGATCGCCATCGCCGTCGACTGGGAGGAGTTCATCTCCATCTTTCTGAATGGCCGCGGCAAGGTGGCGCACGATCCGCTCGCGCCGGGCATCTTCGGCCAGCGCACGGGCGCCGAGGGCATCAACCCGATCACGCACGTGTGGCAAAACGGGCGCGCCGAGCGCCGGCCGGTCGAGGAGGCGCGCAAGCTCCTCGCCGAGGCGGGCTATCCGAACGGCCGCGACGCCAAGACCGGCGCGCCGCTCGTGCTGTACCTCGATACCGTCGGCCGCGGCCCCGGCGACAAGCCGCGCTTCGACTGGTGGCGGCGCCAGTTCGCCAAGATCGCCGTGCAGCTCGAGATCCGCGACACCGACTGGAACCGCTTCCAGGAGAAGATCAGGAAAGGCAGCCAGCAGCTCTACATCCTGGGCTGGAACGCCGACTACCCGGATCCGGAGAACTTCATGTTCCTGCTGCACGGGCCGCAGGCGCGCGCCAAGACCCAGGGCGAGAACACCTCGAACTACCTGAACCCGGAGTTCGACGCGCTGTTCGAGCGCATGAAGACCATGCCGAACGGCGCCGAGCGCCAGAAGATCATCGATCGCATGGTGGAGCTCTACCGGCGCGATGCGCCCTGGGTCGGCGGCTTTCACCCCGTGTCCTACGGCCTCACGCACGCCTGGATGATGAACGGCAAGCCGAACAACATGGCGCGCAACAACCTGAAGTACCTGCGCGTCGACGTGGAGCAGCGCGCGGCGCTGCGGCGCGAGTGGAACCAGCCGATCGTGTGGCCGGCGCTGCTTCTGCTGGCGCTGATCGTCCTCGGATCCGTGCCCGCCTTCGTGAGCTACCGGCGGCGCGAGCGCATGGCGGCGAAGCCGGCGTAGATGCTCGCCTACATCATCCGGCGCACGCTCTACGCGATCCCGATCCTGATCGGCATCAACCTGATCACGTTCGCGCTGTTCTTCCTCGTCAACACGCCCGACGACATGGCGCGCATGCAGCTCGGCGTGAAACGCGTGACCCCCGACGCGATCCAGAAGTGGAAGGCCGAGCGCGGCTACGACAGGCCGCTGCTGTACAACGCCGAGGCGAGCGGGGCGGCGGCGCTGACGCAGACCATCTTCTTCGAGAAGTCGGTGAAGCTTTTTGCCTTCGACTTCGGCCGCGCCGAGGACAATCGCGACATCGGCAACGAGATCCGCACGCGCATGGGCCCGAGCCTCGCGCTCGCCATCCCGGTATTCCTCGTCGGGCTCGCCGTCAACATCACCTTCGCGCTCGGCATGGCGTTCTTCCGCGCCACGTACCTCGACTTGTGGGGCGTGATCCTGTGCGTGGCGATGATGAGCATCTCGTCGCTGTTCTACATCATCGGCGGCCAGTACCTGATCTCGAAGCTCTTTCACCTGGTGCCGATCTCGGGCTATGCCGGGGGCGCCGACGCGCTCAAGTTCCTCGTGCTGCCGGTGCTGATCGGCGTGATCGGCGGCATCGGCGCGGGCAGCCGCTGGTACCGCACGCTCTTTCTCGAGGAGATGGGCAAGGACTACGTGCGCACCGCGCGCGCCAAGGGGCTCGCCGAATCGGTGGTCATGTTCCGCCACGTGCTGAAGAACGCGCTGATCCCGATCCTCACCGGCGTCGTCGTGGTGATCCCGCTGCTCTTCATGGGCAGCCTGATCGTCGAGTCGTTCTTCGGCATCCCGGGCCTGGGCAGCTACACCATCGACGCCATCCAGGCGCAGGACTTCGCCGTGGTGC
>JBFFZT010000324.1:0-3410 GCA_041568535.1 Burkholderiales bacterium
GCAGGTTCTTGATCTCCTCCTCGTCGACGAACAGGTCGGAATTGCGCGTGACACGGAACTGGTAGCTGCCCAGCACCTTCATGCCGGAGAACAGCTCCCCGATGTGCGCGTGCAGGATGGAGGACAGGAACACGAAGGCGAACGGCGCGCCGCCGATGTCGCGTGGCAGGCGGATGAGGCGCGGTAGCGCGCGCGGCGCCTGCACGATGGCGGCGCGCGAGCTGCGGCCGAAGGCGTCGCGGCCGACGAGCTCGACGGCAAGGTTCAGGCTCTTGTTCAGCACTTTCGGGAACGGGTGCGCCGGGTCGAGGCCGATCGGCGTCAGGACCGGCAACAGCTCGCGGAAGAAGTAGTCGCGGATCCACTGGCGCTGCGCCGGCGTCCAGGCCTCGCGCCGCGGGAACACCACGCCCGAGTCCGCGAGCGCGGGCAGCAGCACCTCGTTCAGCAGCCGGTACTGCTCGGCGACGATGGCGTGCGCCTCGCGGCTCACCGCGGCGAACACTTCCTGCGGGCCCTTGCCGTCGGGCCCGGGCTCGGGAAGGTTCAGCTGGATCTGCTCCTTCAGTCCGGCCACGCGAATCTCGAAGAACTCGTCGAGGTTCGACGACACGATGGTGAGAAAGCGCAGGCGCTCGAGCGCCGGCACGCCGTCGTCGGCCGCCTGCGCCAGGACGCGCCGGTTGAACGCGAGGATGCCGAGCTCGCGGTTCAGGAAATGCGCAGTGGGCAGGTCTCTTTTCATGCGCGGGGGGCCGCAGGAACGCGGCGCGCGGAAGGGCTATTTTACGCCCTCCGCCCGCCCGCCTGAGCTACAGTGGCTGCATGGCGCGCCAGGAAACGCTTGCCGCGGTCGACCTCGGCTCCAACAGCTTCCACCTGCAGATCGGCCGCGTGGTCGACGGGCAGATCTATCCCCTGGACAGCCTGCGCGAAGTGGTGCGCATCGGCGCCGGCCTCACCGCCGACAAGAGGATCGACCGCGCCACGCAGGCGCGCGCGCTCGAGGCGCTGCGCCGCTTCGGCGAGCGCCTGCGCGGCTTTCCGCGCGGGGCGGTGCGCGCCGTGGGCACCAACACGCTGCGCGTGGCGAAGAACGCGCCGCAGTTCCTGCGCGAGGCGCGCCAGGAGCTCGGCTTTCCGATCGAGGTGATCGCGGGGCGCGAGGAGGCGCGCCTCATCTACCTCGGCGTCGCGCACTCGATGCCGCCCGCGCCGCACCACCGGCTGGTGATGGACATCGGCGGCGGCTCGACCGAGTTCATCATCGGCGCCGGGCTCGAGCCGCAGCTCACCGAGTCGCTGTACATGGGCTGCGTCAGCTACAGCCTGAAGTATTTCCCGGATGGGCGCGTCGACAAGTCGCGCCTCAAGGCCGCCGAGCTCGCCGCGCGCCAGGAGCTCGCCGGCATCGCGCTCGCTTACCGTGCCGCGGGCTGGCAGGAGGCGGTGGGCTCCTCGGGCACCGCGCGCTCGATCGAAGGCATCCTGCGCGAGAACGGCTACGCCGAGCAGGGCATCACGCGCGAGGGCCTCGAGCGCCTCAGGAGCCTGCTCCTCAAGCACGAGCGCGCCGATCCCGAGCGCATTGCCGGCCTGCGCGCCAACCGCGCGCCGGTGCTGCCCGGGGGTCTCGCCATCCTCGGCGCTGCGCTCGAGGAGCTCGGCATCGAGACCATGGCGGTATCCGACGGCGCGCTGCGCCACGGCGTGCTCTACGACCTGCTCGGGCGCGTGCAGCATCGCGACATGCGCGCGGCCACCGTGGCGCAGTTCGGGCGCCGCTACCATGTCGATGCGGCGCAGGCCGAGCGCGTGCGCCGGCTCGCGCTCACCATCTACGATGCGCTGGCGCCGGGGCGCGAGCGCGAGGACGACGCCGACCGGCAGCTGCTCGACTGGGCGGCGAGCCTCGCGGAGATCGGCCTGTCGATCGAGCACGCGCAGTACCACAAGCATTCGGCGTACGTGCTGCAGAACGCCGACATGCCGGGCTTCTCGCGCATGGAGCAGCAGCGCCTGGCGCGCATCGTGCTCGCGCACCGCGGCAAGCTGCGCAAGATGCACGACGCCGGGCTGGAGGCCGCCGACTGGCCGCTCGTGTTCGCGCTGCGGCTCGCTGCGCTCATCCTGCGCCGGCGCGTGGAGGTGAAGCTGCCGCTGCTGCGCGTGGCGCTCGACGCGGGCGGCTTCGAGATCGAGCTGGCGCAATCGTGGCTCGACGACAACCCGCTGTCGGCCGCGGCGCTCGAGGACGAGGCCGGACACTGGAAGTCGGTCGGCATGAAGCTCGCGGTGAGCGGGCTGTCCGACAAGAAGGTGTCGGTCCTCGGCCGCGCCTAGGTTGCGTCCGGCCCGAGCGGGTCCGGCGGCCCGTCGTCGCGGCGCGCGGCGAGCGCGCGCGCCGCGAGCCACAGCCACAGCGCGAAGGCGACGGCGACGAGCGCGTAGAACGGCAGCGCGCCCAGCCGCAGCAGGCCTTCGTACGGCAGCACGCCGTAGATCAGCGGCGCGACGATGATGACGATCAGGAACAGCGCGCCGTACACATCCAGGAGCAGGCGCAGGACGGTGAGCATGCGCATCGCGGATTCCCCTTCAGGGCCGCGCCGCGGCCTCGGACTCCATCTTGACGTTGAGCGTGCCCGAGCGCACGTGCAGGTCGCGCTGCGGGAACGGGATCTCGATGCCTTCGGCGCGCAGCTCGTCCTCGATCGCCCAGAGGAACGCGGCTTCGGTGCGCCCCGGGCGCGTGATCAGCTCGGGCCCGGCCCAGACCACCAGCTCGAAGTTCAGGCTCGAGTCGCCGAAGCCGACCAGCCAGGCGTCGGGCTCGCGTCCGGGCTCGCTGACGGTGCCCTTCACGCGCTTCGCGGCGCGCAGCGCCGCCGCCTTCACCTTGTCCTTGTCGCTGCCGTAGGCGACGCCGAAGGGCACGCGCATGCGCCGGAAGCGCGTCTCGAACGTCCAGTTGGTGACGCGACCGTTGATGAACTCCGAGTTGGGCACGATGATGTCGACCTCGTCGTTGGTGGTGATGCGCGTGTAGCGCATGCCGATCTCGCGCACGTGCCCGCGCACCCCGGATTGCAGGTCGACGTAGTCGCCGACCTTCAGCGTGCGCTCGAGCAGGATGATGATGCCGGAGATGAAGTTGCTGAAGATGTTCTGCAGGCCGAAGCCGATGCCGACGCCGATGGCGCCGCCGAGGAGCGCGAGGCTCGTGAGATCGAGGCCGATGTAGTTCAGGCCGACCAGCGTGCCGATGATCCACACCGAATAGCGCAGCACGCGCGCCCAGGCGTACACGCTTGGCGTGCTCTGCGCGTGGCCGCTGCGCTGCATGGCGACGCGTCGGATGCCGGCCTCGAGCAGCGACGCCAGCCACCACACCACGACCACGATCACCA
>JBFFZT010000325.1:0-3406 GCA_041568535.1 Burkholderiales bacterium
GGTGGTGTCCTGCGGTGTCGCGCAGTGCCAGGAAACGCTGCGTACCGCGCTGGCGATCGGCGCCGACCGTGCCATCCTGGTCGAGTCCGCGGAGGAGCTGCAGCCGCTCGCCGTGGCCAAGCTGCTCAAGGCGGTGTGCGAGAAGGAAAAGCCGCAACTCGTGATCCTCGGCAAGCAGGCGATCGACGACGATTCGAACCAGACCGGCCAGATGCTCGCTGCGCTGATGAACTGGCCGCAGGCGACCTTCGCCTCGAAGCTGACCTGCAGCGCGGACAAGGCCGAAGTGACGCGGGAGGTAGACGGCGGACTGGAGACGATTTCGATCAAGCTGCCCGCGGTCATGACGACCGACCTGCGCCTGATCGAGCCGCGCTACGTCACGCTGCCGAACATCATGAAGGCGAAGAAAAAGGCGCTCGAGACGTTCAAGCCCGACGAGCTCAAGGTGGACGTCGTGCCGCGGCTGGAGACGCTGAAGGTGGTCGAGCCGCCGAAGAGAAAGGGCGGCATCAAGGTGGCCGACGCCAAGGCGCTGGTCGACAAGCTGCGCAACGAAGCGAAGGTGATCTAGCCATGGCGGTCCTCGTTCTCGCGGAGCACGACAACCAGACGGTCAAGAAATCGACCCTGAACACGGTGGCGGCCGCGCAGAAGATCGGCGGCGACATCCACCTGCTGGTGGCCGGACACGAATGCGGCGCGGCCGCCAAGGCCGCCGCGCAGGTCGCGGGCGTCGCCAAGGTGCTGCACGCCGACGCCAAGCAGCTCGACGACGAGATCGCCGAGAACGTTGCCGCGCTGATCGTCGCGCTCGCCAAGAACTACTCGCACCTGCTCGCACCGGCCACCTCGAACGGCAAGAACGTGATGCCGCGCGTGGCGGCGCTGCTCGACGTGCAGCAGGTCTCGGACATCGTGTCGGTCGAGAGCCCGGACACGTTCGTGCGCCCGATCTATGCCGGCAACGCGCTCGCGACCGTCAAGTCGAAGGACAAGATCAAGGTAATCACGGTGCGCACGACGGGGTTCGACGCCGTGGCCGACAGCGGCGGCAAAGGCGCGGTGGAAAAGGCCGAGGCGCCCGCGGACAGCGGCCTGTCGTCGTTTGTCGGCCGCGAGGTATCCAAGTCCGAGCGCCCGGAGCTCACCTCGGCGAAGATCATCGTCTCGGGCGGACGCGGCATGGCCAACGGCGAGAACTTCAAGAAGCTGCTCGAGCCGCTCGCCGACAAGCTGAACGCGGCCATGGGCGCCTCGCGCGCCGCGGTGGACGCGGGCTTCGTGCCCAACGACTGGCAGGTCGGGCAGACCGGCAAGATCGTGGCGCCCGACCTGTACATCGCGGTCGGCATCTCGGGCGCCATCCAGCACCTGGCGGGCATGAAGGACAGCCGCGTCATCGTCGCCATCAACAAGGACGAGGAGGCGCCGATCTTCCAGGTGGCCGACTACGGCATCGTCGGCGACCTGTTCCAGGTCGTGCCGCAGGTGATCGAGGAACTGAAAAAGTAGGGGGAACGCCATGTCCACGTACGTCGCGCCGCTGAAGGACATGCGATTCGTGATGCAGGAGCTGGCCGGCCTTGCCGAGGTGGGCAAGCTCCCGGGCTTCGAGGAAGCCACGCCCGACATTGTCGACGCCATTCTTGAGGAAGCTTCGAAGTTCTCTTCACAAGTCCTTGATCCACTTAACTATAGTGGTGATGTTGAGGGGTCGAAATGGGACGACGGGGCGGTGCGCACGCCCAAGGGCTTCAAGGAGGCCTACCGCAAGTACGTGGAGGGCGGCTGGGGTGCGCTGCCGTTCGACGCCGCACATGGCGGGCAGGGCCTGCCGAGGCTCGTGGCCACCGCCGTCGAGGAGATGCTGACCTCGGCCAACATGTCGTTCTCGCTCTGCCCGCTGCTCACCCAGGGCGCGATCCACGCGCTCGAGCTCGCCGGCTCCGAGGAACTGCAGAAGACCTTCCTCGGCAAGATGGTGGCGGGCGACTGGACCGGCACCATGAACCTCACCGAGCCGCAGGCGGGCTCGGACCTGGCGCTGGTGCGCTCGAAGGCGGTGAAGGCGAACGATGAAAAGCTGGGCTCCCACTACCGCGTTTCCGGGCAGAAGATCTTCATCACCTACGGCGAGCACGACCTCGCCGAGAACATCGTGCACCTGGTGCTGGCAAGAACGCCCGATGCGCCCGAGGGCGTCAAGGGGATCTCGCTGTTCATCGTGCCCAAGTTCCTGGTGAAGCCCGACGGCAGCCTGGGCGAGCGCAACGGCGCGCGCTGCGCCTCCATCGAGCACAAGCTCGGTATCCACGCGAGCCCCACCGCGGTGATGGTGTACGACAACGCCGTGGGCTATCTGGTCGGCGAGGAGAACAAGGGCCTGTCGTACATGTTCGTCATGATGAACGCCGCACGCTTCAGCGTCGGGCTGGAGGGCGTGGCGATCTCGGAGCGCGCCTTCCAGCGCGCGCTGGCGTACGCGAAGGAGCGCATGCAGGGCCGCGACCTGGCGGGCGGCGGCACGGTGCCGATCATCCGCCACCCCGACGTGCGCCGCATGCTGATGCTGATGAAGTCGCAGACCGAGGCGATGCGCGCGCTGGCCTACGTGGTGGCCTCGGCGCTCGACGTCGCGGCGCGCCACAAGGACAAGGAGATGCGCCAGCAGAACCAGGCCTTCGTCGACCTCATGATCCCGGTGGTGAAAGGCTGGAGCACGGAAACCGGCATCGATGTCGCTTCGCTGGGCGTGCAGGTGCACGGCGGCATGGGCTTCATCGAGGAAACCGGCGCCGCGCAGCACCTGCGCGATGCGCGCATCACCACCATCTACGAGGGCACCACCGGCATCCAGGCCAACGACCTCGTCGGGCGCAAGATCGCGCGCGAGGGCGGGGCGACCGCCAAGGCCTGGCTCGAGCACCTGAAGGCGTTCGACGCCGAGCTGGCGAAATCGGCCAACACCGACGTGCAGGCGATCCGCGCCGCGCTCGCGGCCGGCGCCGCGGCGGTAGGCGAGAGCGTGGACTACATCGTCGCCAACGCGGGCAAGGACGTAATGGGCACGTTCGCCGGGGCGGTGCCGTTCCTCAGGCTGATGGGCGTGGTCGCGGGCGGCTGGCAGATGGCGCGCGCTGCGCTCGCGGCCGAGCGGATGATGGCTTCCGGGGACAAGGCCTTCCTCGAAGCCAAGCTCGCCACCGCGCGCTTTTACGCCGACCAGGTGCTGGTGCAGGCGCCCGGGCTGCGCGACACGGTGGTGAAAGGCGCCAGCGCGGTGATGACGGTGCCGGATGACGCCATGCTGGCCGCGTAGCTACGTTTTCCGCCTTTAAAGAGATCTCAGCTGGCGGGAAGATTCACTCCTTCAGAATAGCCGAGACCGATTGCGTAGGGGCTA
>JBFFZT010000326.1:0-3387 GCA_041568535.1 Burkholderiales bacterium
GCGCAGGAGCTCGATCGGCTGAACCGCGAGCGGCGCCGCATCGAAGCCGAGATGCTGGAGCAGGCGCGCGCGGCGGCCGATGCCATCGCCGAGGCGCCGGGCGCCGCGGTGGCGTTCTACGATCCGGCGTGGCACCAGGGCGTGGTCGGCATCCTCGCCTCGCGCCTGCGCGAGCGACTGCACCGGCCGGTGATCTGCTTCGCGCGCGCCAGCGATACGGAGTTGCGCGGCTCGGGCCGCTCGATCCCGGGCTTTCACCTGCGCGACTGTCTCGACCTGGTCGCCAAGCGTGACCCGGGGCTCATCGTGCGTTTCGGCGGCCACGCGCAGGCCGCGGGCCTCACGCTGCGCGCAACGGACCTGTCGCGGTTTGGCGACGCTTTTGCGCGCGCCGCGGAGGAAACGATGCCGCGCGAGGCGCTCACGCGCACCGTGGAGACCGACGGCGCGCTCGAGCCGCAGCAGGTGTCGCTCGGCCTCGCGCAATTGCTCGAGGCGCGCGTGTGGGGTCCGGGCTTTCCGGCGCCGCTCTTCTGCGATACATTCGCGCTCGAAAGCCAGCGCGTGGTCGGCGAGAAGCATTCGAAACTGCAGCTCGTGAAAGACGGCCGGCGCTTCCAAGCCATGCGCTTCAACGCCCTCGATCCCCTCCCCGCCCGCTTTCGCGCCGCCTATCGGCTGAGCGTGAACGAGTACAACGGCCTGCAGAGCGTGCAGGTGAACCTCGAGCACGTGGAGGCGCCGTGAGGCTGCTTGCGCTCGCGCTGCTCGCGCCCGTCTGCGTCCTGGCGCAGGACAAGCCGGTCGACGCCGGGCCCTACGTGCCCTCGCCGCAGAGCGTGGTCTCCGACATGCTCAAGCTCGCCGAGGTCGGCCCCGGAGATTTCGTCATCGACCTCGGCTCGGGCGACGGGCGCATCGTGCGCACCGCCGCGCTCATCTTCGGCGCGCGCGGCTTCGGCGTCGAGATCAAGGACGAGCTGGTGCGCCAGTCGAACGCCGACGCGGCGCGCGAGGGCATCGCCGATCGCGTCAAGTTCGTGAAAGCGGACCTGTTCAAGACCGACATCTCGCAGGCGACGGTGCTCACCATGTACCTGCTGCCCGACACGGTGAACCTGCTGAAGACCAAGCTGCTCGCCGAGTTGAAGCCCGGCACGCGCGTGCTGTCGCACGACTACCCGCTCTCGGGCTGGATTCCGGAGAAGTACGTGCAGATGGACCTCGAGGACAAGGTGAAGATCAGCGGCGTCACCACCACGCTGATCTACCTCTACGTGGTGCCGGCGCAGGTAGGGGGGCGCTGGCAGGCGCGCGGGCCCGGCGGCGCCATGACGCTCGACCTGAAGCAGCAGGTGACGCGCGTCTCGGGCAGCGCGCGCTTGGGCGGGCGCGACGTCGCGCTCGAGGACGTGAAGCTGCGCGGCGAGCGCCTGTCGTTCCGGCTCGACGGCAGGACCTACAGCGGGCGCGTGCAGGGCGCGGCGATCGAGGGCGAGGTCGCGGGCGGCGCCTGGAACGCGACACGTGGGCGCTGATGGAGCGCAAGCGCGTCAATTCGTCGAAAGTGCGCGCGGTCGGCTACGACGAGAAGAGCCAGACCCTGGAGGTCGAGCTCGCCAACGGGCAGGTCTGGCAGTACTCGAAGGTCTACCCCGAGGTGTACCGGCGCTTCATGGCCGCGCCCAACCCCACCGCTTTCTACGACGACAAGATTGCAGAGGACTATACGGGTCGGCGCGTGTAGCGCGCTCTTCGCCGCCGCAGCGGCCGCGGCGGCCCTCGAGCCCCCGTACGCTGCCGTGCAGCGCGGCGCCGACTGCAATCTGCGGCCCGACGGCAGCCTCGGCTGCCACTACCGCGTCGGCCGCGACCTCGAGTTCGAGCTGCGACGCGTGGGCGAGCCCGGCGTCGAGCTGCGGCTCATCCGCTCGGGCGAGGCCGGCGACTACCGCGCCGACCGCGAGATGATGTCGCGCTGCGTGTTCGTGCGCCACGGCGAGCGCGGGCGCGCGCAGGGCGGTTCCGAGTTCGACTACGCCTTCGTCTCGGGCCGCAACGGCTTCGTCTACCGCAGCCTGCGCGAGTGCAGGCTGGCGCGATGAGCGCGCAGCTCGCCGCGGTGCTGGTGCTCGCCGCAGCGTGGCTCGCCATCGGCCTCGCGGGCCTCGCGGCGCTGCACCGCCTGCACCTGGTCGCGCGCTGGCTGTTTCCCGCCGGCGGCGCGGTCGCGTTCCTCATCGCCGTGCTCGCGCTGCCCGCGCTTTGGGGCTCGCCGCAGACGGCGGTGCTGCCGATCGGGCTGCCCGGGTTGCCGTTCCACTTCCGCCTCGACGGCCTGTCGGCGTTTTTCCTCATGGTGCTGGGCGGCACGGCCGCCGGCGTGTCGCTGTTTTCCGCGGGCTACTTCCGGCAGAGCGAAGGCGCGGCGCCGGGCCTGTTGTGCCTGCAGTACCACGTGTTCCTCGCCGCCATGGCGCTGGTCATCCTCGCCGACGACGCCTACGCGTTCATGGTGATGTGGGAGACGATGGCGCTCGCCTCGTTCTTCCTCGTCATCACCAACCACCGCCTGCCCGAGATCCGGCGCGCCGGATACCTGTACCTGCTCATCGCGCACGTCGGCGCGCTCGCGATCCTGCTGTGCTTCGGCGTGCTGCTCGCCAGTGGCGGCGAATACACGTTCGCCAACATGCGCGCGCAGAGCCTCACCCCGTTCTGGGCCTCGGTCGCGTTCCTGCTCGCGCTCGCCGGCTTCGGCGCCAAGGCCGGTCTCGTGCCGCTGCACGTGTGGCTGCCCGAAGCGCACCCGGCGGCGCCCTCGCCGGTGTCGGCGCTGATGAGCGGCGTGATGCTGAAGACCGCGGTGTACGGGTTCCTGCGCGTCGCCACCGACCTGCTGCCGGCGCCGCTCTGGTGGTGGGGCGTGCTGGTGCTCGCGCTCGGGCTGGCGAGCGCCGTGCTCGGCGTGGCGTTCGCCGCCGTGCAGTCCGAGATGAAGCGCCTGCTCGCCTGGTCCTCGATCGAGAACGTCGGCCTGATCTTCGCCGGCATCGGCCTCGCGCTGCTCTTCGTCGCCTACCGGATGCCGGTGGTGGCGGCGCTCGCGCTCACCGCGGCGCTGTACCACGTCGCGAGCCACGCGTTCTTCAAGTCGCTGCTATTCGTCGGCACCGGCGCCGTGCTGCACGCGACCGGCGAGAGGAACCTCGGCCGCCTCGGCGGGCTGCTGCGCGTCATGCCCTGGGCGGGTTGGGCGTGCCTCGTCGGCGCGCTGGCGAGCGCCGGGCTGCCGCCGCTCGGCGGCTTCGTCTCCGAGTGGCTGCTGCTGCAGAGCTTTCTGTTCACCCCGGGGCTGCCGAACGCGTTCCTCAACATGCTGGTGCC
>JBFFZT010000327.1:0-3384 GCA_041568535.1 Burkholderiales bacterium
CAGCCCGAAACGCGCCACCGCGACGGCTTCAAGCTCACCGACGCGGGCACCGACCTCGCGGGCGCGCTCGACCAGGCGAACTACTGCATCTGGTGCCACGAACAGGGCAAGGACTCGTGCTCCAGGGGCTTGCCGGAGAAGGCGCCGGCCGCTGGCTTCAAGAAGACCGTGTTCGGCGTCGAGCTCGCGGGCTGCCCGCTCGAAGAGAAGATTTCCGAGTTCCACATGGTGAAGACCCGCGGCCAGCCGATCGGCGCGCTCGCCGTGATCGCGGTCGACAACCCCCTGGTCGCCGCGACCGGGCACCGCATCTGCAACGATTGCATGAAGGCCTGCATCTACCAGAAGCAGGACCCGGTCGACATCCCGCAGGCCGAGACGCGCACGCTGAAGGACGTGCTCGAGCTGCCCTGGGGCTTCGAGATCTATTCCCTGCTCACGCGCTGGAACCCGCTCGACCTGCGGCGCCCGGCGCCCCGGGCACCGAGCGGGCGGCGCGTGCTGGTGGTGGGGCTCGGCCCCGCGGGGTTCTCGATCGCGCACCACCTCATGAACGACGGCCACACCGTGGTCGGCATCGACGGCCTGAAGATCGAGCCGCTGGATGCTTCGCTCTCCGGCGTCGACGCGCTCGGCAGGCGGGTGCCGTTCCGGCCGGTGCGGGACGTCAAGGAGCTCTACGAGCCGCTGGACAGTCGCGTGATGGCGGGCTTCGGCGGCGTCGCGGAGTACGGCATCACCGTGCGCTGGGACAAGAACTTCCTCAAGGTGATCCGGCTGCTGCTCGAGCGCCGCCGCCAGTTCGCGATGTTCGGCGGCGTGCGCTTCGGCGGCACGCTCACCATCGACGAGGCCTTCGCCGACGGCTTCGACCACATCGCGCTGTGCGCCGGCGCGGGCCGGCCCACGGTACTGGAGACGATCCCCAACGGCTTCGCCCGGGGCGTACGCGCCGCGTCCGACTTCCTCATGGCGCTGCAGCTCACCGGCGCGGCGAAGCGCGAGTCGATCGCCAACCTGCAGATCCGGCTGCCGATCGTGGTGATCGGCGGCGGGCTCACCGCGATCGACACGGCCACCGAGTCGCTTGCCTACTACGCGGTGCAGGTGGAGAAGTTCCTCGCACGCTGGGAGGCGCTCGAAGCCAGGCCCGAGTGGAACGCCGAAGAGCGCGCGATCGCCGAGGAGTTCATCGCCCACGCGCGCGCCTTGCGCAAGGCCAGGCCCGAAGAACGGCTCGCGCTGCTCAAGTCTTGGGGCGGCTCGACCATCGCCTACCGCCGCCGCATGGTCGACAGCCCTTCCTACACCCTGAACCACGAGGAAGTCGCCAAGGCGCTCGAGGAAGGCGTCGTGTTCTCGGAAGGCCTGACGCCGCAAGGAATCGAGGTCGACGCGTACGGCCACGCCAGAGCCGTCGTGTTCCAGGATGGGATCACGCTGCCGGCGCGCTCGGTGCTGATCGCGGCGGGCACCCAGCCCAATACCGTGCTGGCGCGCGAGGAAGGCGTGAGCCTCGCGCTCGACGGCAAGTATTTCCTTGCCTGCGACGAGCGCGGCGCACCGGTCAAGCCGCAGCGCCATACCTCCAAGCCCGCCTTGCCGGAAGTGCTGCTGCACCGCTATGCCGACGGCCGCTTCATGAGCTTCTTCGGCGACCTGCACCCCTCCTACTTCGGCAACGTGGTGAAGGCGATGGGCAGCGCCAAGCAGGGCTATCCGGTCGTGAGCCGGGTCCTGGCGCAGCGCCGGCCCGCCTCGGCGCTGGCAGACGCAGAGTTTCTCGGCCGCCTGAATCGAGATCTGCGCGCCGTGGTGCACGAGGTGCGGCGCCTGACCCCCGCCATCGTCGAAGTGGTGCTGCGGGCCCCGATTGCGGCGCGGCGCTTCCGTCCCGGGCAGTTCTACCGCATGCAGAACTTCGAGGCGCTGGCGCTGCGCGTTCCCGGCACCACGCTGGCGATGGAGGGTCTCGCGCTCACTGGCGCGTGGGTTGATCGCGAAAAAGGCCTGATCTCGGTCATCGCCCTGGAGATGGGCGGCTCGGCCGACCTGCTCGCCTACCTGCGTCCCGGCGAACCGGTGGTGCTGATGGGTCCCACCGGCACACCGACCGAGATTCCGCGCGGCGAGACGGTGGTGCTCGCGGGCGGCGGCCTGGGCAACGCGGTGCTGTTCTCCATCGGCCGCGCGCTGCGCGCCGCGGGCTCGAAAGTGATCTATTTTGCCGGCTACAAGCACCTCGGCGACCGTTACCGGATCGAGGATATCGAGGCGGCCTCAGACGTGGTGGTCTGGTGCTGCGACGAAGCGCCGGGGTTCGATCCCCGCAGAAAGCAGGACCGCGCCCACGTCGGCAACATCGTTCAGGCGATGCAGGCCTACGCTTCCGGGACGCTGGGTACACAGCCCATCGCTTTTTCGGCGACCGACCGCATCATCGCCATCGGCTCGGACCGCATGATGGCGGCGGTGGCGCAGGCGCGGCACGGCGCCCTGAAGCCGTTCCTGAAGGAAGGCCACGTCGCGATCGGCTCGATCAACAGCCCGATGCAGTGCATGATGAAGGAGATCTGCGCGCAGTGCCTGCAGCCGCACGTCGACGCGGCGACCGGGAAGACGAGCTACGTCTTTTCGTGCTTCAACCAGGACCAGCCCCTGGACGAAGTGGACTTCGGTGCGCTGTCACAACGCCTGGCGCAAAACAGCGTGCAGGAAAAGCTCACCGCGCTGTGGATCGACCGCTGCCTGCAGGCGCTGCCCCCGCCGGCGGAGCGCAAGGCGGCCTAGCCGCCGAGGAACAGCCGCCCGACCTCGGGGTTGGCGAGCAGCGCGTCGCCGCTGTCGGCGAGCGCGATCTGCCCCGACACCAGCACGTAGCCGATGTCGCAGAACTCCAGCCCGCGCTTGGCGTTCTGCTCGACCATGATGATGGTCTTGCCTTCCTTCTTCTGCAGGTCCTCGAGGATCTCGAACACCATGTCGATGAAGCGCGGCTCCAGGCCGATCGAGGGCTCGTCGACCAGCAGCACCTCGGGCTCCATCACCAGCGCGCGCGAGATCTCGAGCAGGCGCCGCTCGCCGCCCGAGAGCACCTTGGCCGCGTGCTTGCGCCGCGCGGCGAGCCGCTCGTACTTGGCAAACACCTTCTCAGCGCGCTCCTTGGCGAGCGCCGGCTTGTCGAGGAGGTAGCCGCCCATCCACAGGTTCTCCTCGACCGTCATGTTCGGGAACACCGACTTGTCCTGCAGGATGTAGGCGATGCCCGCCTCGCGCAGCTTCTGGCTGGCGTTGAGCCGGGTGATGTCCTTCTGCGCCGCGCCCTCGCCCACCAGGATGCGGCCGCCGAAGATGCGCGTGAAACCGAAGATCGAATGCAGGATC
>JBFFZT010000328.1:0-3380 GCA_041568535.1 Burkholderiales bacterium
GATGCCCGAGATCTTCTCCGGCTCGAACGGCTGGATGACGAGCTTGCCGGCGGCGTGGCCGGCGAGCGCGGGAAAGCGCTGCGCGAGCGTCTGCCCGGCGGTGGACTCGCCGCCGACATAGGCGAGCTCGAAGGTGGGGTGGCCGGCCGCCAGCCGCAGCAGTTCGCTGCCGCCGTAGCCACTGACGCCGACGATTCCGATCTTCATGACCGGAATCGTAGCAAATCGATGCTTACGCCTGCCCGGCGGCGCGCGCCTGCAGCGCGGCGATGCGCTCCTCGACCGGCGGGTGCGTCGAGAACAGCGCGGCGAAGCCCGAGGGCTTGTCGGTGATGCCCGCGGCCTTCATCGACTGGGGCAGCGCGCCCGGCTCGAGCCCGCCCAGGCGCGCGAGCGCGCTCATCATCGGGCGCGGGCTGCCGAGCAGATCGGCCGCGGCCGCGTCGGCGCGGAACTCGCGCTGGCGCGAGAACCAGGCGACGATGATCGAGGCCAGCACGCCGAAGAGGATCTGGAACACGATCGCGGTGATGTAGAAGCCCGGGCCGACGCCGCGCTCGGTGCGGAACACCACCTTGTCGACGAAGAAGGCGACGACGCGCGAGAGAAAGATGACGAAGGTGTTGACCACGCCCTGGATCAGGGTGAGGGTCACCATGTCGCCGTTGGCGACGTGGCCGATCTCGTGGCCGAGCACGGCCTCGACCTCTTCCTTGCTCATCGACTGCACCAGGCCGGTGGAGACGGCGACCAGCGATGAATTCCTGAACGCGCCGGTGGCGAACGCGTTGGGCGCGCCCTCGTACACCGCCACCTCCGGCATGCCGATGCCGGCCTTCTCCGCCAGGCGCTTCACGGTCTGCACCAGCCAGTACTCGGTGGTGCCTTCGGTGCCGTCGATGACGCGCGCGCCGGTGGACCACTTCGCCATCATCTTGGACATGGCGAGCGAGATGAACGCGCCGCCGAAGCCGATGACCGCGGAGAACACCAGCAACCCCTGGTAGTTGATGCCCTCGGCCGCCAGCCAGCGGTCCAGGCCGAGCACGCTGATGACCACCGACAGCAGCAGCAGCACCGCGATGTTGGTGGCCAGAAACAGGACGACGCGCTTCATTTATGATCTCTCCTCATGCTGCGGTCAGACGGGTGCGCAATGGTAGCGGAAGCTGGGGGCGGCGGGCGCCGCTTTCAAGTGCTGGCGCTGCTCGGCGCGCTGCTCGCGGGCTGCGCCGCGCCCGGCCCGCAGCCCGGGGCGCCGGCCCGGGTGGCCAAGGCCTACTACAGCATGCCGGCGGCCGCGCTGCCGCTCGGCGAGCCCTCGGCGGCGGCGACCCTCACCGAGTACCAGCGCGAAGTCGCCGGTGCGCTGCATGCGGCCAACGCCGGCATGGTGTTCGAGGGCCCGCCCCCCAACCCGCTGCGCGCGGTGATCGTGATGCGCGCTGAAGTCAACGCCATCGGCGGGATGCGCCGGCTGGAGCTGGTGCGCGCGCCCTGGCACGACCCGTGGCTCGAGGACCTCACGCGCGAGACGGTGCGCCAGGCCGAGCCGCTGCCGCGGCCGTCGATGAAGCTCATGGACGGGGCGCACAGCGTGACCTTCACGGAAACCTGGCTGTTCGACTACCAGGGGCGCTTCCGGCTGCGCACGCTGTCGCTGCCCCAGGACGAGCCGCCGCTGGCGGACGAAGAGGAGCCGCTTCCCTAGCCGCGGCGGCCCCCATGCCGGTGCTCAATCCGATCGAGCAGGGGGCCGGGGCCGCGGGCGGCGACGCGCCCCAGCTGCTCGTCGCCGCGCTGAGCAGCGCCTGCGCCGCGCACTACGACGCGGCGCGCCACAGCTTCGATTACGCGCGCTTCGCCGATTCGCCGGAGTATGCCGAGCTGCGCCGCGCGGCGCGCGCGCTCGCCGATTTCGACGCCGCCGCGCTGCGCATCGGGCTGCGGCTGGCGTTCTGGCTCAACGTCTACAACGCGCTCGTGCTGCACGCGGTCATCGCGCGGCGCGCCCTCTCCGGCGTGCGCAAGGTGGCCGACTTCTTCACCGCCTCGCAGTACATGATCGGCGGGCACGTGTTCTCGCTGGACGAGATCGAGCACGGGCTGCTGCGCATCAACGCGCCGCGCATCGTGTTCGGCGCGAAGCCGCTGCGCCGCGACGGGCCGCGCTACGCGCTCGCGCCGTACATGTTCGACGAGCGCGTGCATTTCGCCATGTACTCGGCGTGCCGCTCGTCGCCGCCGCCGGCGGCCTACCTCGCCGAGGGCCTGGCGCAATCCCTGGAGCAGGCGAGCGTCGACTACCTCGCGGCGCACGTGCGCCTCGCAGCCGACGGCGCCGGCCTGGTGGTGCCCAAGCTGTTCGACTGGTATGCGGCGGACTTCGGCGGCAAGCGCGGCGTGCTCGAATTCATCCTGGCGCACGTCCAGGGCGACGACATCGCGGCGGCGGCCGAGCGCCACGGCCTCGGCCTGCGGCTGCGCTACGCCGAGTTCGACTGGACGCTGAACGCCGCCTAGGCGCGCGCGTCTTCCAGCACCATGCGCGCGCCTTTCTCGGCGATCATGGTGGTCGGGGCGTTGGTGTTGCCCGAAGTGATGCGCGGCATGACCGAGGCGTCGATGACGCGCAGGCGCGCGAGTCCGCGCACGCGCAACCGCTCGTCCACCACGCGGCCCATGGCGCAGGTGCCGATCGGGTGGAAGATGGTGGTGCCGAGCTCGCCGGCCGCCCGCTCCAGCGCTTCCTGCGATTCGACCGCCGCGCCGGGCTTGAGCTCCTCGGGCCGGTACTTCGCCAGCGCCTTGGCCGCCATGATGCGGCGCGTGGCGCGCATCGCGTCCGCCGCCACCTTCCGGTCTTCGGGCGCCGAAAGGTAGTTCAGCTTGATCTGCGGGTAGGTGTGCGGGTCGGGCGCCTGGATGCGCACCCAGCCGCGCGAGGCCGGGCGCAGGTTGCACACGCTCGGCGTGATCGCCGGGAAGCGGTGTAGCGGGTCGCCGAACTTGTCGAGCGAGAGCGGTTGCACGTGCCATTCGATGTTGGCGGTGGGCTGCGCCGGGTCGCTCTTGGCGAACGCGCCGAGCTGCGACGGCGGCATGGTGAGCGGCCCGGTGCGGAACACCAGGTACTCGAGCGCCATCGCCGCCTTGCCCCACAGGCTGTTCGCCATGAGGTTCAGCGTCTTTACGCCGCTTACCTTGTACTGCATGCGGATCTGCAGGTGGTCGTGCAGGTTCTCGCCGACGCCCGGATGGTCGTGGACAACGGCGATGCCATGGGATTGCAGCAGTGCTGCAGGACCCACGCCCGATAGCTGCAATAGTTGGGGTGACCCGATCGCGCCGGCGGCGAGCACCACCTCGCGTGTTGCGCC
>JBFFZT010000329.1:0-3375 GCA_041568535.1 Burkholderiales bacterium
CGCTCGCGCATCGCGCCCAGCTCCTTGTCCCAGAGGGCGCGCAGCTCCGGCGTGTTGAGCACGCGCGCCACGATGTCGCTGCCGTGCGTCGGCGGGTTCGAGTAGTTGGTGCGCACGACGCGCTTGACGTGCGACAGCGCGCGCGCCGCCTCGTCGGCGCTGCCGGCGACCAGCGTGAAGGCGCCCACGCGCTCGCCGTAGAGCGAGAGCGACTTCGAGAACGAACTCGACAGGAAGATCGGCGACATCGCTTTCGCGAACAGGCGCGGCGCATACGCGTCGGCATCGACGCCTTCGGCAAAGCCCTGGTAGGCGAGGTCGAGGAACGGCACGAGGCCGCGCGCCTGCACCACCGCGAGCACCTTCTGCCACTGCTCCTGGCTCAGGTCGACGCCCGTGGGGTTGTGGCAGCAGGAATGCAGCACGACGATGGTGCCCGCGGGCAGCGCTTCCAGCGCCTTGACCATGGCCTCGAACTTGAGTCCTCGGGTGGCCGGATCGTAGTAGGGATAGGCCTGCACCTTGAATCCGGCGGCCTCGAAGAGGGCTCGGTGGTTCTCCCAGCTCGGCTCGCTGATCCAGACCTGCGCTTCGGGCGCGAGCTGCTTGAGAAAATCGGCGCCGATCTTCAGGCCGCCGGTGCCGCCGATCGCTTGCACCGTGAATGCGCGCTTTTCCTTGATGAGCGGCGCATCCGCGCCGAACACCAGCGCCAGCACCGCCTGGTCGTAGGTCTGCAGGCCGTCGATCGGCAGGTAGGACTTCGGATTCCCGGTCTGCACGCGCTGCTGCTCCGCGCGCTGCACGCACTCGAGCAAAGGCACCTTGCCCTTGTCGTCGTAGTACACCCCTACGCCGAGATTGACCTTGCGCGGATTCGGGTCCCCAACATAGAGCTCGGTGACGCCGAGGATCGGGTCGCGCGGCGCCATCGTTACGGAGGCGAGCAGGGAGGGTGCGTGCGGTGCGTTCATCGTGCTAGCATTTTCGACTTTGTCAGGCGCGATTCTACCCGTGGCGCAGACATTCCCCAACAGCCCGTTCCGCTTGCACCAGCCGTTCGCGCCGGCGGGCGACCAGCCCGAGGCGATCGACGCGCTCGCCGAGGGCGTGCGCGACGGCCTTGCGTTCCAGACCCTGCTCGGCGTCACCGGCTCGGGCAAGACCTACACCATGGCGCACGTCATCGCGCGGCTCGGGCGCCCGGCGCTGGTGCTGGCGCCCAACAAGACGCTGGCGGCGCAGCTCTACGCCGAGTTCCGCGAGTTCTTCCCGGAAAACGCCGTGGAGTATTTCGTCTCGTACTACGACTACTACCAGCCCGAGGCCTACGTGCCGGCGCGGGACCTTTACATCGAGAAGGATTCCTCGATCAACGAGCACATCGAGCAGATGCGCCTGTCGGCGACCAAGTCGCTGATGGAGCGCCGTGACGTGGTGATCGTGGCCACCGTGTCGGCGATCTACGGCATCGGCGACCCCTCCGAGTACCACGGCATGATCCTGCACCTGCGCCAGGGCGAGAAGGCGACACAGCGCGAGGTAATCGCGCGCCTGGTGGCGATGCAATACGACAGGAACGAGCTCGATTTCCGCCGCGGCACGTTTCGCGTGCGCGGCGACGTGATCGACGTGTTTCCCGCCGAGCACGCCGAGCACGCCCTGCGCCTGTCGCTCGCCGAGGACCAGATCGAGAAGCTGCAGCTGTTTGACCCGCTCACCGGCCGCGTGCTGCATGGGCTGCCGCGCTTTACCGTCTACCCGTCCAGCCACTACGTGACGCCGCGCGAGACCACGCTGCGCGCCATCGAGGCGATCAAGGCCGAGCTGCGCGAGCGCATCGAGTTCTTCCAGAAGGCCGGGCGCCTGGTGGAGGCGCAGAGGATCGAGCAGCGCACGCGCTTCGACCTGGAGATGCTGGTCGAGCTCGGCTTCTGCAAGGGGATCGAGAACTACTCGCGCCATCTTTCGGGGCGCAAGGCGGGCGAGCCGCCGCCAACGCTCATCGACTATCTGCCGTCCGACGCGCTCATGATCATCGACGAGAGCCACGTCACCATCGGCCAGCTCGGCGGCATGTACAAGGGCGACCGCTCGAGGAAGGAGAATCTCGTCGAGTACGGCTTTCGCCTGCCCTCGGCGCTCGACAACCGGCCGCTGCGGTTCGACGAGTTCGAGGGCGTGGTGCGCCAGACCGTGTTCGTGTCCGCCACGCCGGCGGACTACGAGGCGCAGAAATCGGCGCTGGTGGTGGAGCAGGTGGTGCGCCCGACCGGGCTGGTGGATCCGGCCGTCGAGGTGCGGCCGGCATCGAGCCAGGTCGACGACCTCCTCTCGGAGATCCGGCTGCGCGCGACCAAGGGCGAACGCGTGCTGGTGACTACCCTGACCAAGCGCATGGCCGAGGAGCTGACCGAGTACCTGTCCGAGCACGGCGTCAAGGTGCGCTACCTGCACTCCGAGGTCGACACCGTGGAGCGCGTGGAGATCATCCGCGACCTGCGCCTCGGGGAGTTCGACGTGCTGGTCGGCATCAACCTGCTGCGCGAGGGGCTCGACCTGCCCGAGGTGTCGCTGGTGGCGATCCTCGACGCCGACAAGGAAGGGTTCCTGCGCTCCGAGCGCTCGCTCATCCAGACCATCGGCCGCGCCGCGCGCCACCTCAACGGCAGCGCGATTCTGTACGCCGACGTGGTCACCGAGTCGATGCAGCGCGCGCTCGGCGAGACCGAGCGCCGGCGGCGCAAGCAGCTGTCATGGAACGAGGCGCGCGGCATTACGCCCAAGGGCGTGAGCAAGCGCATCAAGGACCTGATCGAGGGCGTCTACGATGCCGAGGACGCGGCTGCCGAGCTCAAGGCCGCGCAGGACGAGGCGCGCTACGAGGCGATGAGCGAAAAGCAGGTGGCGCGCGAGATCCGGCGCCTGGAGAAGGACATGATCGGCCACGCGCGCAACCTGGAGTTCGAAAAGGCGGCGCAGCTGCGCGACCAGCTCGCCGCCCTCAAGAAGCGCGTGTTCGGGGTCGAGCTCGCGCCGGAGTAGTCCGCCTCAGTTCTTCGTTTCGACCTGCACCAGCGGCTCGTCCTCGGCCGCTGCGGGCCGCGAACGCTCGCGCCGCGGCCGTCCCAGCGGCACGACCTCGGTCTCGGCCGGCGCAGCGGGCACGCGCTCGGGCCGCGTTTCCACCATCTGCAGGCCGGCGCTCTCCAGCGCCTCGCGCGGATCCACGCGCGGCGGCTCCGGGCGGACCGTCGGCTCGGCGCGCACGGGCTCGGGACGCGGTTGCGGCGTCTCGGGTTCCGGCCGCGGCGTCTCGGGTTCCGGCCGCGACTGCGCGGCGGCCTCGCGCTGCTCCTGTTCGCGCTGGCGCGC
>JBFFZT010000330.1:0-3371 GCA_041568535.1 Burkholderiales bacterium
GCCTGCGCGCTCGACATGGCCGACGCGCTGGTTGCGTTCCGCGAAGAGCTGGGCGAGGCGGGTGCAGCGTTCGACGTCGGCATCGGCCTGCATTCGGGCCCGGCGGTGGTCGGCCTCATCGGCTCGGAGGAGCGCCGCGAGTACACCTCGATCGGCGACACCGTGAACCTCGCCAGCCGCATCGAGGGCCTGACCAAGGACGCGGGGCGCCGCATCCTCGTTTCGCGCGAAACCATGGAACAGTGCGCCGGCGCCTTCGATTTCGTATCATGTGGCACCTACCCGGTGAAAGGCCGTACCCAGCCGGTGGAACTGTTCGAGCCGCGCAGGAAACCATGAGACGCCTCGCCGCGCTTTTGCTCCTCGCCCCCGCCCTCGCGCTCGCCGAGCCGGCGAGCGTGATCCGCGACACCGAGCTGCGCCAGGCCCCGGCGAGCGATGCGCCGGTGGTCGCGCCGCTCGCCGTGAACGCCAAGGTGGACGCGCTCGAGCGCAAGGGCGGCTGGACGCGCGTCAAGGCCGAGGGCGGGCAGGAGGGCTGGGTGCGCATGCTCACGCTGCGCTATGCCGGCGCGGGCGCAGCCAAGCAGGGCGACCTCGGCATCACGCAGATCCTGAACGTCGCGCGCACCGGCACCAGCGGCACCCAGGTCACCACCGGCGTGCGCGGGCTGGATGCCGAGCAGCTCGCCAACGCCAAGCCGAACGAGGCGGAGCTGAAGAAGCTGCAGGGCTACGCCGCCACGGACGCCGCCGCCGCGAGCTTCGCCGCCAAGGGCAAGCTCGAGGCGCGCAGCATCGACTATCCGAAGGAGGGCGGATGAGGCTCGTCGCGCTTCTCGCCGGGCTGCTGCTCGCCGCGACCCCGGCCGCGGCGCAGTTCAACATCAACCTCAACCGGCTGCTGGATGTCGGCAAGAACGTGAAGAAGGCGACCACCGAGGTCGACGAGAAGGAAGAGATCGAGATCGGGCGCGACATCGCGGCGCGGCTGCTGGGCGCGGCGCCGCTCGCCGCCGACGAGGCGCTGCAGCGCTACGTGAACAACGTCGGGCGCTGGCTCGCCGCGCAGACCGAGCGCCCGGGGCTGCCGTGGCGCTTCGGCGTACTGGAAGCGCCGCAGCTCAACGCCTTCGCCACGCCGGGCGGCCACATCTTCGTCACGCGCGGGCTGGTGGCGCGCATGACGAGCGAGGCCGAGCTCGCCGGCGTCCTGGCGCACGAGATCGCGCACGTGCTGAAGAAGCATCACCTGAAGGCGATCCAGAAGACTGCGCAGCTCGAGCTCGCCAACACCGTCGTCGGCACCTTCACGCGCCAGGAAGACGGCGCGAACCGGCGCGAGAAGCTGCTCGCCGCCGGCAGCGAGCTCTTCGCGCGCGGCCTGGACAAGGACGACGAGCTCGAGGCCGACCGCCTCGGCGTGGTGATCGCCGCGCGCGCCGGCTACGACGCCTACGGGCTGCCCGCGGTGCTGCAGACGCTGCAGGCGATGAACCCGCAGGACTCGGGCCTCGCGCTCATGTTCAAGACCCACCCGGCGCCCGCCGAGCGGCTCGACGCGCTGCAGAAGATGCAGCCCACGCTCGATGCCTACGGCGGGCTGCCGCAGCTCGCGCAGCGCTTTGCCGGCAACGTCCGGCGCTAAGGAGTCCACCATGAAGAAGATCCTGCTCGCCGCCCTGCTTCTCGTCAGCGCCCCCGCGCTGGCGCAGAACACGGGCTGGTACATCGGCGGTGGCCTCGGCGGCACCAATGCCGATTTCGTGAACAGCGACTTCACCGGCTTCGCCACCGGCACGCGCACCGCGGACGACGACGACGTCGGCACGCGCTTCTTCGGCGGCTACCGCATCACGCGCAACCTCGCCGTCGAGGGCGGCCTCGCCTTCCTCGGCAGCTACCGGCAGCGTTACAACAACGGCGGTCAGATCGCCGTCTACGACTACAACGCGAGCGCGCTCACCGTCGCCCTGGCCGGGAACCTGCCGCTGGCGGGCGGGCTGTCGTTCAATGGGCGCTTCGGCGTCGCGTTCACGGCGGCCGAGATGCGCCTGCGCCGCGACGACGGTAACGCCGCCACGATCTTCTGCCCCGACAGCTGGTGGTACAGCGCCTGCTCGTCGCAGTCGACCAACCTCTACTGGGGCCTGGGCGCGCAGCTCGACGTCACCCCGCGCTGGGGCATCCGGCTCGACTACGACAACTACGGCGAGGTGGGCGAGCAGTTCGAGACCGGCCGCGCCGACATCGAGGCCTGGTCGCTGAACGTGCTGTACCGCTTCTAGAAGTTCTCGCGGAAGAAGATGAAGTTCTTCGGCTGCGCGCCGAACAAGCCGAAGCCGGCGGAGGCGCGCGGCTTGTCGTCGTAGGCCGCGCCCTCGTCCCACCGGCCCAGCAGGTAGGCCTTGCCCGCGTTGGTTGCCGGCAGTTCTGCCGCACCTACGGACGGACAGTAGTTTCCTCCCAGCGAGCCCAGGTTCGCGGTCAGCTGCACGGTGCCCTCGTTGCCGGCGCCCGGCTTGAGCATGGTGATCGTCGCCCGCCCCGAGGCCAGCGTGAGATTCGCTTCCTGCATCGCCGTCTCGCAGGCGACCAGGTTTGCGCCGGCCGTGAAGGCGAGCGCGAAATCGGAGCGTACGAACGGCGTGCAGCTGTCGGCGTTGTTGCGCGTGAACCCGGGCGTGGGGGAAGCCCCGTCCCAGTACTGCGCTTCCAGCGTCACGGGAAGGTCGCGGTTGCTCGGGCCGTAGAGGCTCTGCAGCACGAGGCGCCCGAACCGCACCGCGGTGGCGGGCCCGACCTGGGCGCGCTCCGGCGTCGCGTCGTTGTCGGCATCGAGATTGAGTGCCGTGCCGAGCAGCGTGACGCCATCCGGGTCGCTCGGCGCGATCCCGATGCGCAGCGCAGCGTAGGGGCCGTCCGGCCCGGCGGCGGCGCGTGACACCGCGATCGGCGCCGTGATGGCGCCCGTCGTCCCCGCCGTCCAGGATGCGGCGATGCCGGGGATCATGCCCAAGTCGAGCCGCGCGCTGAGCGGCGTGGGCGCCGCCGAGTCGATGGCGCCGAAGCCGTAGGACGCGGCGCTGTTCAGCACCAGCGCGCCGAGCGTGGCGCCAGCGTAGCCCGGCGTGACCGCGCCGCCCGCCTCGCGCGCCGTCAGGGTGAAGCCGAGGTCCATGCGCTCGTCCATGTAGGTGAAGCTCGAGCCCGCGCAGGCGCCGATGTCCGTGCGCGGCGTGATCGTGGCGCCCGCGGCGAGCGTGAAGTGGTCCGGGACGAAACGGCCCACCGTGACCGGCGCCGAGCTGATGTAGCGCACCGAGGTCGCCGTGCCGTCCGGATCGTCGACGCTGGAGAAGGTCTGGTCC
>JBFFZT010000331.1:0-3370 GCA_041568535.1 Burkholderiales bacterium
GCCTGCGCGAGCTGAAGTACACGGCGCCGTACATGCACAACGGCGTGTTCAAGACGCTCGCCGAGGTGGTCGATTTCTACGACCGGGGCGGCGGCGCCGGCAGCGGCATGAAGCCGCTCGGGCTCACCGCGGCCCAGAAGAAGAGCCTCGCCGCGTTCCTCGAGACCCTGAGCGGCGATCCGGTCAGCGTCGCGGTACCCGAGCTGCCGGCGTACCAGCCGCGCACCTTCGGCAAGAACTAGGAGTGCATGCGATGAAGAGGACAATCCTGAAGTCCGGCCTCGCCGCGGCGGCGGCGGCGTTCGCCGCCGTGTCGATCGCGCAGACGCCCCCGCCGCTCGCCCCGCTGCCTGCGGTGCCGGTGCCCGCCGACAACCCGATGTCGGCCGAGAAGGTCGAGCTGGGCAAGATGCTGTTCTTCGATCCCCGGCTGAGCGGCGACATGAGCTCGCCGTGTGTGGTGTGCCACCTGCCGAACCTCGGCTGGGGCGACGGCAACGAGATCTCGCGCGGCTACCCGGGCACGCAGCACTGGCGCAACTCGCAGACGGTGCTGAACAGCGCCTACTACAACAAGCTGTTCTGGGAAGGAAACGTCACCAGCCTCGAGGCGCAGGCGCCCTCGGCGGCCGAAGGCGCGGTGGCCGGCAACGGCGACCGCTCCCTCATGGAGATGCGGCTGCGCTTCATCCCGGACTACGTCGCGCGGTTCAAGAAGGTGTTCGGCACCGAGTGGCCGCGCATGACGCACGCCTACATGGCGATCGCCGCCTTCCAGCGCACGCTGGTCTCCGACCCGAAGCAGGTGCCGTTCGACCGCTACATGGCGGGCGACAAGAAGGCGCTCAGCGCCTCGCAGCTGCGCGGCATGGCGCTGTTCAACGGCAAGGCCGGGTGCCTCGCATGCCATAACGGGCCGCTCGGCTCCGACCAGCGCTTCTACGCGCTCGGCGTGCCCGAGAACAAGGTGGTGCTGAGCGAGCCGCTCTACCAGATCACGCATCGCTGGGAGCAGTACCAGAAGGGCGTGCACGAGAAGGCCTACCGCGAGGCAGCCATCGACAAGGGGCTGTATTACCAGACCAAGAACCCGAAGGACATCGGCAAGTTCCGCACGCCGAGCGTGCGCGAGCTCAAGTACACGGCGCCGTACATGCATAACGGCACGCTGGCGACGCTCGCCGACGTGGTCGAGTTCTACAACCGCGGCGGCGGCGCCGCCGCGAACAAGAGCCCGCGGGTGCGCGCGCTCGGGCTCACCGAGCAGGAGAAGAAGGACCTGGTGGCGTTCCTCGAGGCGCTCAGCTCCGACAAGCCGCTGGAAGTGGACGCCCCCGACCTGCCGCCGTACGCGGTCATGAAGTGAGGAGAACGAAATGACGCAGCACAAGATCAGCATCGCGCAGCCGGACCCGGTGGAGGCCGAGCGCGCCTGCATGAGCCGGCGCAGCTTCCTGCTCGCCGGCGGCGCCACCGTGACGGTGGTGGCGCTGGGCGCGCTGCCCGGCATGGGCCTCGCGCAGGGCAAGCCGCAGTTCGCGCTCAAGGCGAGCTATCCGCGCCAGAAAGTCGGCACCCTTTCGGCGCTGAAGACCGGCCAGCCGGTGAACTTCAACTACCCCTATCCGAGCACGCAGAACATGCTGGTGAAGATGGGCGTGGCCGGCGGCGGCGGCGTCGGGCCGCAGTCCGACGTGGTGGCCTTCAGCCTGCACTGCCCGCACATGGGAGGACCGCTGCATGGGACCTACAAGCCCGAGCACCAGATCCTCGGCGCCTGCCCGCTGCACTTGACGACCTTCGACTGCACGCGCCACGGCATGGTGGTCTCGGGACACGCCACCGAGAGCCTGCCGCAGATCGTGCTCGAGACGCAGGGCAACGACATCTACGCCGTCGGCGTGCTGGGCCTGCTCTACGGATTCAGCGCCAACGTGCGCAATCCGCGGACCGCCTGAGCGCAATCCAGGAGACACGACATGGCCGAGAAGAAAGAAGACTACTCGCACGCATTCGGGATCTACGCCAAGGACAGTGTGCCGCTGCCGCCGCGCGACGCGCAGGTGCTGACCACCGCGTGCGATTACTGCACGGTGGCCTGCGGCTACAAGGTGTACCGCTGGCCGGTGGGCCGCGAAGGCGGCGCGCGCGCCGCCGACAACGCGCTGAAGACCAACTTTCCGTACGCCGGCGTGCTGCAGCCCTGGGTGAGCCCGAGCCAGCACAACGTCGTGCGCCACCGGGGCAAGCCGCATCACGTGGTGGTGGTGCCCGACTTCAGCACCCAGGTGGTGAACCAGGGCGGCGCGCATTCGGTGCGCGGCGGCACGCTGGCGCAAAAGTGCTACAACCCCGAGAACCGCACCAGCGAGCGGCTGCTCTACCCGATGATCCGCGTGCGCGGCACGCTGATGCCGGTGTCCTGGGACCTCGCCACCGAGGCGATGGCCGACATCTCGAAGTACATCCTCGACAAGCACGGCGAGCACGCCTGGGGCATCAAGATGTACTCGTACCAGTACTTCGAGAACACCTACGCCATCACCAAGCTCGGCATGACCTCGATCGGCACGCCGGCGATCGCGCCGCACGACAAGAACTCCAGCACCAACGACGCCACCGGGCTCGATGACGCGGGCGTGAACTCGTTCGCCGCCTCCTACGAGGACTGGGGCAGCTGCGATGTCGCCTTCATGTCGGGCGTCGACCCCTACGAGACGAAGACGATCCTGTTCACCGAGTGGATCATGAAGGGGGCGAACCCCGACAAGAAGCTCATCTTCGTCACCCCGCACATGACCGCGGGCGTCGCCTACGGCGTGAAGAACGGCGGCCTGTGGCTGCCGATCATCCCGGGCACCGACACCATCCTGCACAACGCGCTCGCGCGCATCATCATCGAGAACAAATGGCAGGACCAGGAGTTCATCGACCGGTGGATCGCCAACCGCTGGGAAGTGGACTCGGGCTTCGGCCGCGGCACGCGCAACACCGGCTGGCAGTGGCGCACCACCTGGGGGACCTGGCAGAGCGACTGGCCCGACTACCAGAAGTTCATCCTGAGCCGCGACGAGCACAAGCTCGAGAACGCCGCAAAGATCACCGGCCTCAAGGCCGAGGACATCCGGCGCTGCGCGGAGATGATCGCCAAGCCGCTGGCGAACGGCCGGCTCCCGAAGACCTCCTTCATGCTGGAGAAGGGCAACTACTGGTCGAACAACTATCTGAACACCACCTCGCTCGCCGCGCTGGCGCTGATCTGCGGCTCGGGCAACCGGCCCGGGCGCGTCATCTCGCGCGGCGGCGGCCACCAGCGCGGCATGATGAGCGCGGGCGGCGGCTCGGGCTGGCTCTCGCCCGAGAAGTACCC
>JBFFZT010000332.1:0-3365 GCA_041568535.1 Burkholderiales bacterium
GACGAGCGAGCCGTCGGCGTTCTTCGCCTCGGCCTCCACGAACGTCATGCTACGCCCGTCCTTCAGCACGCGCGCTTCGGCGAGCAGCCGGTCCCCCTTGCCGCCGCCGATGAACGACGTGGTCATGTCGATGGTGACCACGCCGGTGGATTCCGGGTGCAGCGTGCGCGCCGCCGTGCACAGCGCCACGTCGAGCAGCGACATGATCACGCCGCCGTGCGCGGTGCCGAGGCTGTTGGTGAAGTGCGCGGGCAGCGCCATCGACAGGCGCGCCGTGCCCGCGCCGAGCTCGTCGGTAGTAAGGCCGAGGTGCGCGACGAACGGGATGCGCTTCTGATAATCGCGCGTGAACTGCAGCTTGGCGTCGGCGCTCATATCAGCAGCGCCCCGCCGTCCACCGCGATCGCCTGGCCGGTGATGTGGCGCGACGCTTCCGAGGCGAGCAGCACGACCAGGCCCTTCAGGTCCTCCTCGTTGCCGAGCCGTTTGGTGGGCGTGAGCTCCGCCACCATGCGCCCGAGCGTATCGAGCGTCGCCTTGGTCATCTTGGAAGGAAAGAACCCCGGGCAGATGGCGTTCACGGTGATGCCGTGCTCGCCCCACTCCGCGGCGAGCTGGCGCGTGAGGCCCACCACGCCGTGCTTGGTGGCGTTGTAGGCCACCGTCTTCACCACGCGCGGGTCGCTCGCCATCAGGCCGGCAATCGAGGCGACGTTGACGATGCGGCCCCACTTCGACGGGATCATGGATCTCTTGGCGATGAGCTGCGAGGCGAGGAAGGTGCCGGTGAGGTTGAGGTTCACGAGCTTGTCCCAGGCCTCGAGCGGGTGATCCTCGGCCGGCGCGCCCCAGGTGGCGCCCGCGTTGTTGACCAGGATGTCGACCTTCCCCAGCTTGGCGAGCACCGCCTCGAGCGCCGGGGCGATCGCTTCGCGCCGGCCGAGGTCGCACACCCAGGCCGAGGCCTCGATGCCCTGCGCCTGCAAATGCGCCACGGCCTCGTCGAGCTCGTCCTTCTTTCTCGCGGTGAGCGCGAGGCGCGCCCCCATCTCGCCGAGCGCTTCGGCCATCTGCAGGCCGAGCCCGCGCGAGCCGCCGGTGACCAGCGCGACACGCCCTTTGAGATCCAGGAGCTGCTTGACGTTCATGCAGGCCGATGCTGTTATCGTTTCATCTATGCTAACACCGGAGCGCCGCGCAGCGTACACGCGCGCCGAGCTCGAGCGCCTGATCGCGCCGCGCTCCATCGCCGTGGTCGGCGCATCGCCGCGCGCCGGCGCGTTCGGCATGCGCACGCTCGAGAATCTCGCGCAGTACGCGGGCGAGGTGTTTCCGGTGAACGCCAAGTACGAGGCGATCGAGGCGCGGCGCTGCTATGCCTCGCTCGCCGCGCTGCCGCACGCGCCGGACTGCGTGGTGCTGGTGGTGCCGCGCGACGGCGTGGAAGCCGCGCTCGAGGAAGCGGCCGCCGCCGGCGCGGGCGCCGCCATCGTCTACGCCTCGGGCTACGGCGAGATGGCGCACGAGGACGCGGGCCGTACCCAGCGGCGCCTCGCCGACATCGCGCGCGCGGCGCGGATGCCGATGCTCGGACCGAACTGCATGGGCCTCGTCAACCACGGGCTGCGTGCCGGCATGACGTTCATTCCCGAGTACGCGCGCGCGCCGGCGCATCCCGGCTCGATCGCCGTGGTGAGCCAGTCGGGCGCGCTCGGCTACTCGCTGGCGCAGGCCTGGGACCGGGGTTTCGGCATCCGCTACTTCTTCTCCGCCGGCAACTCCGCCGACGTGGACGTGGGCGATCTGGTCGCCGCGATGGCCGAGGATCCCGAGGTGCGCGCCATCGCCTGCCTGTTCGAGGGCGCGCCGAGCGCCGCGCGCATGCTGGAGGCGGGCGCGCGCGCGCGCCGCGCGGACAAGCCCGTCGTCGTGTTCAAGCTCGGCACGAGCGCTGACGGTGCCGCCGCGGCGCGCTCGCATACCGGCTCGCTCGCGGGCTCGGCGGTGGCGTGGCGCGCGCTGTTCGAGCGCGCGGGATTCGTGCCGGTGGACGATTACGACGCGCTGCTCGAGACCGCGGCCTTCCTCGCCGCGGCGGGCCGACCGCTCGCGCGCGGCGTGGCGGCGATCTCGGGCTCGGGCGGCGCGGGCGTCATGGCGGCGGACAAGGCGGCGCGGCACGGGGTGCCCATGCCGCAGCCGCTGCCCGCGACCGTGACGAAGCTGCGCGCCATCGTTCCCGAGTTCGGCGCGGCGAGAAACCCCTGCGACCCTACCGGGCAGGTGCTGAGCGTGCCCGATTCCTTCGGCAAGTGCTGCCGCGCGCTGCTCGAGGACGCGCAGTACGGCGCGCTGGTGGTGCCCTCGACGGTGGCGATGGTGGAGACGGCGAAAGACCGCGTGCCGACGATGGCGGCGCTTGCGCGCGAGCAGGCGAAGCCGGTGGTGCTGGTGTGGCTCTCGGAGTGGCTGCAGGGCCCCGGCGCCGAGGACTACGAGAAGGACGAGAAGATCCCCGTGTTCCGCTCCATGGAGCGCTGCTTTGCGGCGATCGCGGCCTGGCAGGCGCGGGCCGAGCCGCGCCCCGCGCCGGCGCCGCGCCTTGCGCCCCAGGGCGCGGCGCAGGCGGCGAGCGCCGTGCTGGCGAAAGCCGGGCCGACGCTCACCGAAAGCGAGGCGAAGCGCGTGCTGGCCGCCTACGGGGTGCCGGTGGTGCGCGAGCGCCTCGCGGCGAACGCCGAGGAGGTGCTCGCCGCGGCGCGTGCCCTGGGCTACCCGGTGGTGCTGAAGGCCGAGTCGCCGACTATCCTGCACAAGACCGAGCTCGGCGTGGTGAAGCTTGGCCTCGGCGACGATGGCGCGTTGCTGAAGGCGTACGCCGAGATCGTCGCCGCCGCCAAGGGCCACGCGCTGCGCGGCGTGCTGGTGCAGCCGATGATCGCCGGCGTGGAGGTCATCGTCGGTGCGCGCGTCGACCCGGTCGTAGGGCCGGTGGTGCTGGTCGGCTCCGGCGGGTTGCTGGTCGAGCTGATGCAGGACAGCGTCGCCGCGCTCGCGCCGGTGTCGGTGGCGGAGGCGAAAGCGATGCTCGCGCGCCTGAAAGGCTACAAGCTGCTCACCGGTTTTCGCGGCAGCGCGCGGGTGAACCTCGATGCGCTCGCCGAGTCGATCGCGCGCGTCTCCGAGCTCGCCGCCGACCTCGCGGGCGAGATCGAGGAGCTCGACGTGAACCCGCTGCGCTGCGGGCCGCAGCGGCTCGCGGCGGTCGACGCGCTGATTACCCGGCGCGCCTAGCCCTTCAGCTGCAGCGACTTCAGCTCCAGGAACTCCTCCAGCCCGTACACGCCCGCCTCGCGCCCGTGGCC